>JBKPBV010000155.1:0-6501 GCA_046727055.1 Actinomycetota bacterium
CCCAGGAGCAGCGTCGGCAGCGTCGTCGCATCCATCACCCGCTCCATCTCGTGGACCACGGGCAGCTTCATCCAGGTGTACGCGCTGGAAGAACCCAGACCCTGCGCGATGTGCACAGATTTGATCACCGCATCCGCAGAGAGGTCATTGACGATCTTCCCACCGAAGCGACTGGACATGAAAGGTTCCACCATCGCGATCAGCTCGAAACGATTGAGCTCGCTGACCGCTCGACCGCACTGCTCCAGCGTGGCTACCGTGCCGGGGTCTTCAAGATCGATCCGCAGCAGCATCTTGGCGCCTTCGAAGCCGGCGTCTACGGTGCCGCGCACGTCATAGCCGGTGTTGCGATCATCCATCTCGAACACGGCGCCTTGCAGACCGCCGCGGTTCATGGAGGCGAAAACGAGCTTCTCCTCCAACACACCCAGCATCAGCAGATCCTCGACGATGTCGGCCGTGGCGAGCAGACCGTCCACTCCCGGTCGCGTCAGCCCCGTCACCAGCCGGTCGATGAGATCGGTGCGGCTGGCCATCGCGGTGGGCTTGCCCGCCGCGCTGAGCGCGCCACGGGCCGGATGATCGCAGGCGATGATCATCAGCTTGCCGTCGGGCCCGAACAGTTCCCGCTTGCGCCGGCCCGCAAGGAGCCGCTTGACACGTCCCGGATCACGACTGCGGACTTCGTTGAGCTCACTGATCGAGCCCGCGAACTGGATTCCCGACGCTGCGTCGGTGGCCGTGCTCATTGGGCGCTCGCAGTCTCGAAGTGCACGGCGAGCGAGTCGGCCAGATGCTCGTTGGGGTCGCCGCCTGCGAGGAGCGTGTCGATCTCGGCTTCGGTCGGCATTGCCGTCGAGCACTCCAGGCGCGAGGCCACGATGGCACCTGCCGCATTGGCATGCTGCAACACCTTCTGCAGCGGCCAACCGGCTAGCAATCCGTGACAGAGCGAGCCGCCGAATGAGTCACCTGCGCCGAGGCCGTTCAGTGGGCGGATCGGAATGGGCGGCGACTCGACC
Source organism: Actinomycetota bacterium (assembly GCA_046727055.1). Lineage (GTDB taxonomy): Bacteria > Actinomycetota > Actinomycetes > Propionibacteriales > Propionibacteriaceae > Microlunatus. Next base: position 1,023 of record JBKPBV010000155.1, read on the forward strand.
CGCTCGCTCTTGGTCTTGGCCAGCACCCCCTTTGGGCCCTGCTTGACGATCGCCAGCTCAACACCGGCGGCAAGCAATGCGTCGGCGGCCTTCTCGGGCTCGGTTTCACCCACGGCGACTTCGCACTCTTCGCGATTGCCGACCGCCACCGTGACCTGCCGCAGCGCTCGCTGTACCTGCTCGGTGGCATGCGCCGGGGTATCCCAAAACATCGGTCGATAGTCAAGATCAAGTACGGTGAACTGCTTGCGCGCGCGGGCCTCCAGGACTGCGAAGTGTGACTCGCGGCTGGGCTCCTCGCTGAGACCGGTCACCGAGAGCCACATCAGTCGAGTAGCCCGTACCGCATCAAAGTCGATATCCGACGGTTTGATCTGCAGATCCGGCGCTGTGGGCTTCCGGTAAAACCAGATTGGGAAATTGTCCGGTGGGAAGATCTCGCAGAACGTCACCGGCGTCGCGTACTCGGTGTTTGTTACGACATAACGATCATCGACGTTCAGCTCCCGGAGGGCTTTGCGCACGTACCGGCCAAACGGGTCATGACCAACACCAGTAATGATGGCTGCTCTGCGGCCAAGCCGGGCAGCGGCCACCGCGACGTTGGCTGTGGTGCCGCCCAGGTACTTGCCGAATGTCTGAACGTCCTCGAGCCCTACACCCACCTGTAGCGGATAGATGTCGACGCCACTCCGACCGAAGGTCAACACCTCCAGCGGCGGCTCAATTTGGGGATCTGGATTGTCGGGAGAATCGCTACTCATGTCTCTCCTTTGGGATGGAGATCGGGCCGCATTGTGCCTCTCGAAGCACCGTATTGACCCATGCTCGTCGTGTCAGACTTTGTAAAGACAAATGGTTCTGATGGCTAAATCGGCGAATGCAGCGCTCCTGTCACGAACTGAGCCTCACCCAAACCGAACGACCAGTCAGCATGCCTGTTGGCCATCACTGAGATGATCAAGTCCTCGGGCCGTACGCCGCATTCGGCCTCCAGCCGCCTCGTTAGTTCAGCGTACATTGCCACCTTCTGCTCGTTTGACCTGCCCTGCTGGAAGATCTGGATGATCACGATGCGGTCCGTGCGCTCCAAACCAAGCCCGGTGTCCTCGGCAATGATGTGACCCTTGGGGTGCTCGGTGATGATCTGGTATCGATCTCCCGGCGGCGCGGCAAAGACATCGAGCATGACGCCTTGGATGGTGTCAGCCAGCTTGCGGAGCTCTTCAGGCGTACGACCCTCCTGGACGTCGATCCGGACAAGGGGCATGTTTTGAAGCCTAACTTTGTTAAGACATAGTGTCAAACCACCAGGAAGGTCCTGAATTACACTTTGATAAATCGCTCGCCGTCCTGGCTGGGCCGCTCACTTGGTAGTCGCCATCGGACGCCCTCCCTCTTCCGACACATTTATCGACAACGGTCAGGATCAGGAGCCGTACACACCTGCGGGGGCGGTATGGACGAGGTGCGCGGCGTCATGCTCGCGGAAGTCGTCCTCGAGCTCCTCGAGCGTGCGCCCCCGAGTCTCTGGGCAGAACCTCCAGACAAACAGGAGCGAGCAGACGTTGACAAGGGTGAACAAGCCGAAGGTCAGCGTCGCACCCAGCGCCCCAACCAGCAGCGGGAAGACGAAGGAGATGATCGTGTTCGTGGTCCAGAGAATGAACACGGCGGTGCCCATCGCGAAGCCACGGATTGTCATCGGGAAGATTTCTGAGAGCAGCAGCCAGATCAGTGTGCCGATGAAGGTCTGGACAAAGAACACCACGACCAGCATCCCGACGAGGATGAGGTAGGCCCGAGTTTGCGATTCGGGAAGCTGGAACATCAGGGCGAGAATCAAGTGGCCGGCCGCCACTCCAATGAAGCCGATCATCACTAATGGACGCCGGTTCACGTGGCCCAGCAGGTAGATGCCGAGAATGGTCCCCCGACTCCGACCACACCGACGGTGATTGTGAGAACGAGAGCTGCGCTGGTTCCCACACCAGCCGACTCGAGGATCGTCGGAGCGTAGTAGTTCACAGTGTTGATCCCGGTCGCCTGCTGAACGACGGCCAGGCCGATCCCGATCCAGAGCACCCGGCGCATCCAGGCGTAGGCGCGGAGGTCGCGCAGCGCTGGCCCCTTGTCCTCGGCAACATCGCGTTGGGCGTGCGTCGCGATGACGTTGTATTCCTCGGCGGCCTCCTGTGGAGGCCGGCTGAGGTCGAGGACGCGCTTGGCGTCGTCGAGCCGGTTACGCACCGCGTACCAGCGGGGTGACTCCGGCAGGAAGAAGAGGCCGATGAAGAGCGCGATCGCGGGGATGGCCGCGACGATGAGCATCCACCGCCAAACGCTCGGGCCGCCGAACAGGGCGTTGATGAGTGCGTTGATCGCGAACGCGAGGAGCTGGCCGGTGACGATCATTAACTCATTGATCGTCACCATCCGGCCGCGTTTGTGCGCCGGCGCCATCTCCGCCAGATACACAGGAACGGTAGCGGCCGCAGCGCCCACCGCGATCCCGAGGACAATCCGGGCGGGCACCATGACCGCAAACGACGGTGCTAGAGCGGTGCCCAACGCCCCTAGGAAGAACAAAATGGCGCAGAACCTCAAGCCGCCCTTGCGGCCCAAGACGTCGGACAGCTTGCCACCGATCAGAGCTCCGATCATGGCACCGAACAGCAGTGAGCTGACGACGGTCGCCTCTTGCACGCTGGACAGGCTCAGGTCCTCCGTCAAAAACGGAAGGGCGCCGGAGATAACCCCCGTGTCGTAGCCGAACAGCAACCCACCCAAGGTCGAGATCACTGTCAACTTGATCAGGTAGCCGGTGTAGTCTCCGGTCGCGACCCCGCCGGCCGAATGGGCGTTTGCCCCGTGCGCAGTCGACATAGCGACTCTCCTTCGGGTAGCCACGCGGCGCGCTCCCGTACCGCTCGGCTCGTGGCGCCGAAACGGCCCGAGCGTTTCGCCACGCGGTACAGCGTTCTACTATGCGGCACGCTAGACCGGTAGCTCATACCCTGTCAACAGGTGAAATCTGAAGGGTCTAGCTCAGAACTAACTGGACGAGGAGTGAACCGTTCGCAGCACCTCGGCCTCGAACGTAGGGCCCCGAGTCTCTGGGCAGAACTTCCAGACAAAGAGAAACGAGCACACGTTAACGAGGTTGAACAAGCCGAAGGTCAGCGTCGCGGATGATCGTGTTCGTGGTCCAGAGGACGAATAGTGCGGACTCGGGTCGCAATTTGCTACTTCGCGTACTTATCAAGTCTCGAGGTATCTCCTCGGGCAATGTCGGAGAACATCGCCTTGGACTCGGTGGCGTCCCACAAGACAGCCGATCCGACTGGCGTTGATGCGCCCGTACTGGACACCGGCACCGTCAACGTGAGCCCATTGCCGCTGGAAATCCGCTTCATGGCATAGGCCAAGCCCAGAGTCTCCGGCAGCGAAGTGTCACGGCCGAGTTTGATCGCCTCAGCCGTAGCCATACAGAAATTCCAGTAGCGGATTGGATTGAGCACGGTGGCCGGAGACGCTGCCTTATCAGCCACCGCGGCGAGCATCTCCCGCTGCCGTTCCACCCGGCCGATATCACCACGCGGATCCGCCTTGCGCATCCGTACGTAGCCGAGAGCCTCGGTGCCACTCAGCGTCTGGCAACCCTTTGGCAGGTCGAGGTGGCTGTCGCGGTCCTTGATCGCCTTCGGTATGCACATCCGGATGCCGTCGAGCGCATCGATGACGTTGACGAAGCCGCCGAAGCCGATCTCCATATAGCCGTCGACGCGCAGGCCGGTGTTGTGCTCAACCGTCTGGACCAGCAGCTCAGGTCCGCCGAATGCGTACGCGGCGTTGATCCTGTTTTTGCCATTCCTTGGAACATCCACATAGGAGTCACGCGGCACCGAGATCAGCGCTGGTTTGCCGGTTAGCGGAACGTAGACCAGCATGATCGTGTCCGTCCGCTGGCCGCGAGCACTACCCGTCCCGAGCTGCCTTCGCTCGGCCCTGCTCAGCCCGGCGCGGGAATCCGAGCCGACCAGCAGGAACGTCTTACCCGGTTGATCCGCGGGGCGCTGGCCAGATGGTGCGGCGTCGACGCGTGATATTTGGGTCCACGCGTACGCGGGCACAGCCACCAGCCACAGGATGAACAAGAGCAACAGAATCAGCAGCACCCGGAAGAACTTCCGAACCGGATGCCGCTGTTTTGGAGGCCTGGCGGGCTGTGGCGCCCTTGGCATCCTTGGCCCGCCAGGTCCGTTGGGCGGACCCGGTGGCGGAAATCCTGGGCGAGGCTGCGCGGTCCGGTAGCCAGAGAGACCGGCTGGTGGATACGCGGTCCCCTGCGGTGCCGCTGGTGCGGCGCTCCCGTACGGGTTCGGCATCACGCGAGTCCGCTCGGGCTCCACCTGCTGGCGGTCGTGCCCGTATAGCCAGTCGAGATCCTCGTCGCGGCCGGAAGACATGACAGCAAAGGTACCTGGGGCTGAGGTTGGAGTCCCGCCGTCACTCGGCGTGCCTTAAGGACCGAAGGCGCAGGCACCGCACATACTGGCAGGGATCTTCTCCCAAAATCGCTTCCCCGCAAGCAGCACACCGAAAGGCTCCCAGGTGTCCGTTCGCACCGCGGATGTTGCACGGCGCGCGCCGGCCTCGTTTCCCAGTTCTGTTGAGCGAAGCGAACACATCAAAAGACGCCGAGGTCTGACCTTTCTGGCCATGACGCTGGTGTTGCCAGGTTCTGCCCAGTTGGCCGGGGGCCGCCGACGTCTCGGCCGATTCGCGCTTCGCGTCTGGCTGGCCTTGTGGTTTCTCGCGCTACTGGCTGGCTTGCTGGCACTGATCAGGCCGAAGACAGCACTTTCGGTGCTCACATCTGGTCCGACACTCACGGCGATTCAAATCTTGATCATCACACTCGGCCTGGGTTGGGTTGCGCTCATTGTCGACGCCTGGCGGCTCGCGCACCCTCGAGAGCTGGCGCGTTCGGGACAGCTCGTCTTTTCAGTGCTCACCCTGGCGGTGGCTTTCACGATCTTCGGCGGCTTCCTCGCAGCGGCGTCGATGGTATCGGTGCAACACGAGCTGACGACGACCGTCTTTTCCGGTGGGGGTGACCAAGCCGCGAAGCACGGTCGCTACAACATCCTGCTGATGGGCGGTGACGCCGGACGGGACCGCGTCGGACTCCGGCCGGACAGCATGACGGTGGCGACCTTGAACGCCGACACCGGGCGGACTGTGCTAATCAGCCTGCCGCGCAACCTGCAGGGTGTTCCCTTCCCCAGCTACTCGCCGCTGCATGATCGATTCCCGCACGGTTTTCGCTGCTCCGATGGCTCCTGCATGCTCAACGCGATCTATACCTATGCGTCCGCACATCGCGATCTCTATCCAGGCGTGCCCAATCCGGGTGCTCAGGCCACGAAGGAAGCTGTCGAAGGTGCCACCGGTCTCAAGATCAACTATTGGGTGT
>JBKPBV010000156.1:0-7507 GCA_046727055.1 Actinomycetota bacterium
GGGTGTGGTTGTCGCAGTGGCCGCCTTCATGGGCAACTTCCGGCAGGTCGTGTCCCCGACGCCCACCCAGACAGCGACTGGTCTCACCGACACGTCGCCGACTCCACAAGCAGAACCCACACCGACCCGCTCACCCACGCCGACGCCGGTACCCGCGCGCTGCCCGAAGGGAGACCCCAATCAGCGAGCTGCCCATCCCAGTGACGGACGGGTGCACGGTGGAAACCTGTCGTTTGCCGAGCAGCCGACCTTCGATCCGGCCGCGCTCGAGCGACGCTTCAGTTTCGCGTACGACGTACTCCAGCAGACCCTCACTGTGAGCCAGGACCCGCCCTGGATTGCGCAGCTGGCGGTCGGGCAACTACGCGGAAAGGACGGCTTTGGCAATAATGCGCGAAGCACGGTCGAGAGCTTGATGCGTTGCGTCATCACCGGCAATATGTACAGCCCTTACCTGCCAACTCGAACCGATATCCGGAGTGAAAGCCTGAGCATCGACGGCCATGGCGGATGGCTGATCGAGAGTGAGATCACCATCGACCGGCCTGATATTCCGCTCGCGGGCGATCACACGATCTTCATTGTGGTACGCGATGGGGATGACTGGGGCTTCTTCTTCGGCGCGGTGCCGATCGGCAATGCGCAGCTTGATGCCGTGCTCGCACGCACCATACGAGAGCTGCGGGCGAGCTAGCTCGCCCTGAGCTTGTCGAAGGGCCGGGCAGGTGGCTTCGACAAGCGCCTTCCTGAGCTTGTCGAAGGGCGCCGTCCTGAGCTTGTCGAAGGGCTCAGCCCGCATACACCAGCTAACCTTCGACGTCCTCCTGGGAAATGACGGTCATCGAGTCCAGTCGTGGCCCGCCGAACGTCGTGGCCATCGCGACATCGCTGGCGTCGCGACCTCGCCCGATGAGCACCCGGCCCTTGCGTCGCTCGTTGTTCCGCGGGTCGAAGGTCCACCAGCGATCACCGAGATAGACCTCCATCCACGCCGCAAAGTCCATGGGCAGATCGTTTGGGGGAATGTCGATCTCGGGCAGGTAGCCGAAGACATAACGAGCAGGAATGTTGAGCGCCCGGCAGAACGAGACCGCGAGGTGAGTGAAGTCGCGGCAGACGCCATAGCCGCTGGCATGAACATCGGCGGCTGTGGTCCACGGGGTGCTCGCGCCATATTCGAAGCGAAGGTGACCGTGCACGTAATCGCAGATTGCCTGAACCCGCCGGTAGCCGGGCGGCGTGTTACCGAAGCGATTCCAGGCCTCGTCGCCAAGGACGTCCGGCAGGCAAAAGCGACTCGGAAGGAGGTAAATCAGCGCCTCGTCGGGCAGCTGACCAGGGGTCAGCTCGGGAGCCTCCTCATCGACATCCTCCACTGCATCTGGCACGATCACGCTCGCTTGGTAGTTGATCACTGAGCGGCCCGCGGGGACGGTCAAGCGCCGGCACGGGTTGCCATAGAGGTCTGTGTAGGCACGAGTCGGTCCATCGGGTTCTAATGTCCAGCGCGCATTCATCACGTCAACCTTCTGATCACTCAGCGGCTCCACCTGGAACACAGCTGGGACATCGGTGTCGGACACGTGAACGAACTCACAACCGACCGTCACACGGCGTGTTACGTCCACCTACTCGCCCTATCGCGAACTACCACAACGTCTCTCCTCGGTGACGACCCAGCAACCCGGGCAGGAGTTCGGAGGTCTGAATCGTATCGCCCGCTCAGCCGGCCCAGCCGTATGCGGAAATACCACCGATCTCGCATCACGAAACGTCAGCTTCGCGCAGAGCTAGATCTCTATATTCTCTAGCGACCTAGTAGAGATAGAGGAAATTCCTCTCAAACGAAGGCGAGACACCATGTCCATACGCAAACTCCTGCGCGTACGGTCCGTCGCGGCGCTCTCTGCAGTTGCTGCCACAGTCCTCCTGCTCACCGGTTGCGTCGGCGGCGCCGCGACAGCGCCGGGCGGTGCCGGAACCACGACGCTGCACCTGGTCGGCTTTGCGGTACCGAAAGAAGCGAACAACGCGATCCAGAAGAAGTTCGCCCAAACCCCGGAAGGCAAGGACGTCGTCTGGGAAGAGTCATATGGCGCCTCAGGTGATCAGAGCCGGGCAGTGGTCAATGGCCTCCCGGCCGACTATGTGAACTTCTCACTCGAGGGCGATGTAACTCGACTGGTCAAGGCGGGCTTGGTCGATGAGACCTGGAAGTCCGGACCCACCAAGGGCATCGTTTCAGACTCGGCCGTCGTCATCGTGGTGCAGAAGGGCAATCCGCTCGGCATCAAGGACTGGTCGGACCTGGTCAAGCCGGGTGTCAAGATCGTCACGCCCAACCCGGCGTCCTCCGGTTCGGCGCGTTGGAACATCCTGGCGGCCTATCAGCAGGTGATCGCCAACGGCGGAACCGAGGCCGAGGCCAAGGAGTACCTGACCAAGTTCTTCAACCACGTCGCTGCGCTGCCGGGCAGCGGACGCGACGCCACCAACGCCTTCCTCGAGGGCTCAGCCAACGTGCTGATCTCCTATGAGAACGAGGCCATCCTCGCTCGCCAGTCCGGGGAGGACTTCGACTACATCCTGCCCGACGCCACGATCAAGATCGAAAACCCGGGTGCGGTTCTCAAGGATGCGAATCCCAAGGCCCAGGCCTACCTCGATTTCGTGCTGAGCCCGGCTGGTCAGGAGGAGTTCGTAAAGAAGGGCTTCCGACCTGTCATTGCCGACACCCCGGTCGGCGAAGTAGCCGGCGCCAACGACCCGGCCAAGCCCTTCCCTGTGCCGCCCAAGCTGTTCACGATCAACAACCTCGGTGGCTGGGATGCGGTGAACGCGAAATTCTTTGACGAAGCCACCGGCTTGGTACCACAGATCCAGCAGCAGACAGGCAGGTCCCAGTGACCCAAGGCGCAGTGATCGTCGAGCCCCCGCCGCTCGACCCCGCTACGGCAGGAGCGGCCACCAACACCGGTGGCCGCCGCCTGCCGCGCGGGCGCAGTGCGACCTCGCTTACCGCCGCGTCAGGGCTGGGACTGGGAGTAGCACTGCTCTGGTTCAGCCTGCTGGTGCTCATTCCGCTCACCGCTGTGCTCGTCCAGGCCTCCGAGGGTGGCTGGTCGGCCTATTGGGATAGCCTGCGCAGCCCACAGACGTTCGCCGCACTCCGGCTCACCGTGGGTCAGGCGATTCTTGTCACCGTAGTCAACATCTTCATGGGGACAACGATCGCCTGGGTGCTGGTCCGTGATCACTTTCCCGGTAAGCAGGTGCTCGAGGTGGTCATCGACATTCCGCTGGCACTTCCGACCATCGTCGGCGGGCTGGTGCTCCTCAGCCTGTACGGGCCGTCGAGCCCTCTTGGCGTCAACTGGGCCAACACTCCGATCGCGGTGTTCTTGGCCTTCTTGTTCGTGACGCTGCCGTTCATCGTCCGCACGGTGCAGCCGGTGCTGCTCGAGCTCGAGCCCGAAGTGGAGGAGGCCGCCGCATCGCTGGGCGCAACTCAGTTCACGATCTTCAGACGCGTGATCCTGCCTAGCCTGGCTCCTGCCATCGCCTCAGGCGCAGCGCTCTCGTTCTGTCGGGCGATCAGCGAGTACGGGTCACTGGTCCTGCTGTCAGGCAACCTGCCCTACTCCACTGAGGTGGCGTCGGTGCGCATCTTGTCCTACATCGAGGGCGACAAGCTCACCGAGGCGGCGGCAGTGGCCTCGATCTTGCTGATCGTCGCGCTCATCGTCATCGTCATCCTCGATGTCATCTCTCGAAGGGTGGCCCGCTATGCGTGAGAGGGCCGCTCCCCAGACCGCAACTCGGTGGGCGCTGCGGGTGCTAGTCGTTGGCTACCTGTTTCTGCTGGTGATCTGGCCGGTCCTGCTGGTCGCGCGGGCAACCTTCGCCCACGGACTGGCTCCAGTGATCAACGCTCTGCGTCAGCCCGAGGTGATCTTTGCGTTCCAGCTGACGCTCTCGGCAGCCTTGTGGGCGGTCGTGATCAATACCGTCTTCGGCGTCGGCATCTCGCTACTGCTGGTGCGTTACACGTTCCCCGGAAGGCGGGCGCTGAATGCCCTCGTGGACCTGCCGCTGGCGGTGTCGCCTATCGTCGTCGGCCTGTCGCTGGTACTGGTCTACAGCGGCCGCACCGGCTGGTTGGGCGGAAGCCTCGAGCAGGCTGGCCTGCAGGTGATCTATGCGCCACCCGGCATCATCTTGGCAACCGCGTTCGTCAGCCTGCCGCTGGTGATCCGCGAGGTCATTCCCGTGCTCCAAGAGATCGGAACTGAGCAGGAGCAGGCCGCGCGCAGCCTGGGGGCCTCAGCGCTGCAGACCTTCACTCGCATCACCCTGCCGGCGATCCGCTGGGGGCTGCTTTACGGCATTGTGCTCAGTCTGGCGCGATCCCTCGGTGAATTCGGCGCCGTCAAGATCGTCTCTGGCGGCGTAGCCATGCGCACCCAAACAGCGACACTCCTCGTTGAGGAGCGGTACCAGCAGTTCGGCATCGAGAACTCGATCATCGCCTACACTGCAGCATTCATCCTGGCGTTGATCGCAGTCATCGCTCTCGTTATCGTGACAGCCTTCCGACCTGACAAGGGGACTCCGCGATGAGTATCAAGATCGCAGGCGTCGGCAAGAAGTTCGGCGATTTCACCGCCCTGGAGGGCATCGATTTGGATATCGCTACCGGCGAGCTGACGGCACTGCTCGGACCCAGTGGTGGTGGCAAGTCAACACTGCTGCGGATCATCGCCGGCCTCGAGGTGGCCGATTTCGGATCAGTGGAAATCGAGGGAGTCGATGCCACTAGCCTCCCAGCGCGGAAGCGCAATGTCGGCTTTGTCTTCCAGCACTATGCAGCGTTCCGGCATCTCAACGTGGCCGGCAACGTGGGGTTCGGGCTGAAGATCAGGAAGCGTCCCCGCCGGGAGGTCAAGGCGCGGGTGGCTGAGCTGCTCGAACTGGTGCACCTCTCGCAATTCGCAGACCGCCTACCGGCGCAGCTTTCCGGAGGGCAGCGGCAGCGGATGGCGTTGGCCAGAGCGCTGGCAATCGAACCTACTGTCTTGTTGCTGGACGAACCGTTCGGTGCCTTGGACGCAAACGTCCGAAAAGAGCTGCGGGCTTGGCTGCGCAGGCTGCACGATGAGGTTCACGTCACCACTGTCTTCGTGACTCATGATCAGGAGGAGGCGTTGGAGGTGGCTGACCGGATCGTGGTGATCAACCAGGGCCGGATCGAGCAGATCGGTCCTCCTCATGAGCTCTACGATCATCCGAGCTCGGAGTTCGTGATGAGCTTCCTCGGGCCGGTGACCACGCTCGACGGCCACCTGGTACGTCCCCATGACCTGGAGATGGAGACCCATCCGTTTGGCGATGCCCATCCGGGTCGAATTGAGCGCTTCAACCGCGTCGGCTTCGAGGTGCGACTCGACGTACGGCTCATCGAGGACGAAGCAGCGCCGCCGGTGCTTGTCACCCTCACCCGCGCGGATGCGACCGCCAAGGGACTGGAAACGGGGATGCCGGTGTGGCTTACGCCGGTGGCTGGCGCCTCCCAGGTGCGGATCACTGCACCCGTGGCATCCGACGCCGAAAACCTCGACCTCTCACCTGCCGACTCGCTGCCGCAACCTACGTTCACGTAGGTTGCGATCGGTCTGCACGGGTTGCAGCCCATGCAGACCGTCAGAAGGCTATGCAGAGCTTGGCCCAATCCTGATCACAGATCGTCGTTCCACCGCGGGTCGTTGTCCCACTCCTCGTTGCGCTCTTCCACCCTTTCGAGCGCCCGTTCGGCCTCTTCGCGCGTCTTGTAGGGGCCGAGCCGGTCGGTGATCTTCGTTTCGTTGTTGTCGGGTACTACCGTGTGGGTCTTGAGATCAAACCACCAATCGCCCTCCACCATCTCACCCTCCTTCGGGGCTGCCCTCACGATCAACCAGCTTTCAGCTGCTCGCGCATCGCGCTTGGGATCCGCTGCCGTCGTTGTCGCTGGCAGAGGAAGAACGCCTCCGCTCGCTCCTCCTCCGTCTCGGCGGCGCGCGATTTCCGACGCTTGCAGCTTTGACGTTACTCCCCGGCCATGATCCGCAGGCAGTGGTCACCAACGACATGAGTTCGGCCGAATTCGATGTCGCTTTTCGACCACTTTCGGGAAAGTAGGATCGCGAGGTGACCATCCAGCCCGCAACCGTCTCACGATCCCGCGCGGTGCCGGCTAGCATCCCCCGGCCGCGCTACGTGGGCTCGCCCGCGCCTGATCGCTATACGGGAGACGACGTCCAGTCGCCTGAGACCGTCGAGGGGATGCGGATCGCAGGGCGGATCGCCGCGCAGGCGATGCACGCGGCCGCCGCGATCATCGACCCCGGCGTAACGACCGATGATCTTGATCGAGTGGTTCACGAATTCCTGATCGACCACGGCGCGTACCCATCAACACTCGGATACCGCGGGTTTCCCAAATCGTGCTGCACGTCGGTCAATGAGGTCATCTGCCACGGCATCCCCGATGCCCGACCGCTCGAACAAGGCGACATGGTCAAGATCGACGTCACCGCCTACATCGGCGGTGTACACGGGGACACCTGTGCAACTTTCTTCTGCGGTGAGGTCGATGAGCAAACCCAGCTGCTCACCAAGCGCACCGAACAGGCACTCGTACGCGCAATCAATGCCGTGAAGCCGGGCCGCCAGGTGAACGTCATTGGCCGAGTGATCGAGAGCTACGCAAAGCGCTTCGGCTATGGCGTGGTCCGCGATTACACCGGACACGGCGTACACACGTCCTTCCATTCCGGCTTGGTGATCCCGCACTACGACGAGCCGGCCTATGACACCGAGATCAAGCCCGGAATGACGTTCACGATCGAGCCGATGATCACTCTCGGATCCGGCGACTGGTACATGTGGGACGACGGCTGGACAGTGCTTAGTGCGGACGGGAGTCGGTGTGCCCAGTTCGAGCACACCCTCGTGGTCACTGAGGACGGCGCGGAAGTCTTAACCCGTCCGTAGCGTTACTCGCTAGGCTGGGGATAGGACGAGTCGGTCAGGCGATCGCGGCGGCGCGCAGGCGCCGTTGAGGAAAGTCCGGACTCTACAGAGCAAGGTGGTGGGTAACGCCCACCCGGGGTGACCCGCGGGACAGTGCCACAGAAAGCAGACCGCCTCCAACCACCAATGAGATGCCCAGCCATCTCATAGACACGGAGGTAAGGGTGAAACGGCGGTGTAAGAGACCACCAGCATCCCAGGTGACTGGGATGGCTCGGTAAACCCCACCTGGAGCAAGATCAAAAGGACGCGTACGCGTCTGCGGAGGCGATTGAGGGCTGCTCGCCCGAGCCTTCGGGTAGATCGCACCAGGCCGCTGGCAACAGCGGTCGCAGATGGATGATCGCCCGGTCGGCAACGACCGACAGGATCCGGCTTACCGACCGACTCGTCCGCCAATCAGCATCTGGCTAGGGATTATGTCCATCGACCACCT
>JBKPBV010000157.1:0-13611 GCA_046727055.1 Actinomycetota bacterium
GCCCTGCCTTGAGGGTAAAGAGTTCCTGGCCACCGGTTCGGCGATCTTCCGTGGGACCGTCGTCGACGCTGGTGACGAAGGTTTCCACTTCTCCCAGATCGAAAAGTTCGAGGGCACATTGGTGCCGGTGGACGGCCAGGGGCCAACCTATGTCGAAAGCGGCTCGGCCCAAGTCATCTCTTTCAATACGCGTACAGCTAGCGGTGTGTTTACGTTCACAAATGTGAACAACGACAATTTCATCGCGTTCGAGGATGGCAAGGTTGTGGGCGCTGAGACTATCCGAATCCATGAGTTGTACCATTTCGTTGCAACCGACACCGATGGCGACGGCGAGCCAGACATCGTCAGGGTCGAATTTTCGCAGAACGAAATTAGCTGCCCTTGATGCTGGGTAATCTGACACGCTAACGCAGTCCTGGATGTGCTCGGCCGCGCGGGTGGATACGTCCAATTGACGCCGAGCCCGCCCAGCAGGATCGTGCTGGCTGGCTCGCCGTCCCAGAACGAGCCGTACGCTGCCGCCGCCGCCAGCACCGCCGGCGCCGTCGTTCTGCTTCGGGAGGCGCCCCTCAGCGACTCGGGCCGAACGCCCGGGGCGGCGCCAAGCTCGGCACGGGTCGCCGCTGGTCGAATGGCCTCGAGCGCGTGCTGCTGGTCGCTGGGATCGCCTCAGGGGTGGCGGGTTCATGGTTCGGCGTTTCCGGGATCCGGTCGAGGATGCGCCACCACAGCGCTGCGGCGGGGTGGTCGTCGGGCAGCGGTCCGGCGGCGGCCGCCGACCGCAGGAGGTGGGTGGCGTCGATGCCGGCCCGGGCGAGGTTGCTCAACCTTTCTGTCAGCTCTGGCAGGAATGAGTCCGCGGTGGCGCTGCGAACTTCTGCAGCGAGCAGTTGCAGCCATCGCAATTCTGTGCGGGTGTCCGCGGCGGCGAGTCGCCTGTCGAGTTGCTGTTGCCAGACTCGGGTGGCGCGGCCGAGTTGGGGTGGCCCGGTGGGTCGGAGGTCGCTGGGGTCGACCTGGGTGGCGACCCGCCACACCTGCACGTCGGCGATCAACTCGGCCGGCACCAGAGCATGGGGCTGGGCCGCCCAGGTCGGCGCTTCAGTTGCGGCGTTGAGGCGGACCTGGTCGGCGAGCTCAGCAACCAGCTGTGATCGCGCGCGCAGGTACGCTCCCCAGTTGGGGTCGGCGGCGATGCGATCGGGAATGCCCGGCAGCCACGGCAACGGCCCCCCGGTGCCGACAAGGCCAGTGGCCTCGATCCGCCAGTCGAGAACAGCAGCCTGATCATCGGCGCTGGTCAGGTCCCGAGTTGCGGCGGCGGCAAACAGCTCAGCGACCGGATCGACGCCGGCAGTGGCCAACAGCAGCAGGTGGCCGCGCAGGGTCGGCCACGCCGGCTCCTCGCTCAGCCCGCTGAGCAAACGGTCGGCGCTGTGATCGAGGCTTGCAGCCACCTGTGAGCCGGCGAGATGTTCAGCCGCGAGGTGGAGGGCGTCGAGATAGCGGACCGCGGCCGCGCCGAGCCGTGCGGCGGGATCCTGCTGCTCTCGATACAGAGTGGTTGCGGACTGCGGTGAAGCGTCGCGGGCCAGGATCTGCTCGAGCAGCTCGGCGGCGGTCCGAAGGTGAACATTGTTGGGCTGGATCACCGTGTGCGGATCCCCGTCACCCACGACAGACAAGTAGATGTGGTTGGCGGTGCGGCCCCAGGTCAGCATGGTGTACAGCTGCTGCCGGGACTCCTTACCAGTGACGACGCCATGCACGGTGTCGACGGTGACGCCTTGCGCGGTGTGCACGGTGGTCGCGTATCCGAGTTCGGTGGAGGTGGAGACGTAGTCGGCGGGCAGGGTGACGATGCGGGCGCTCCGAGCATGCCGCACCCTCAAACCCGCAGTACTGGTCAGGCTGAGGATGGTCCACCGGTCGCCGTTTTTCACCCAGTCGGTTGTGGTGATACGAAGCCTCCGGTCGTTCCTGCGGGTGATGATCAGATCGCCGACGCTTGCCGCATTGCCATCGGCGAGGTCGGCCTGCCGACCGGGAGTGATGCCGGCGAGGCGGTGATTCCGGGCGCGTTGGTTGAGCCGGCTGACCAGCTCACGCGTCGGGGCCAGCATGATCGCATCGAGGCCGTCGCTGCGGTCGGCCTGCCAGGCGTTGAAGACGGCGTCGATGGTGGTGGTGGGGTCGCCGACGTGGACCCGTCGCCGGTCCAGGTAGAAGCCGAGCGCTTCCGGTCGGCCGTCGCGGAGAGCGAGCGTGGCGGCGGCCTCGGCCGGGTCGGCGAAGCGGTGCAGCTCGGTCAGGCGAACCGCGCCGCGGCTGGCTTGGATGTCGCGGAGCACCCCGCCGGCGCCGATCGCGGCGAGTTGTTGATCATCACCGACCAGCCGGATGTTGCCGCCGCGGCCGATCACGAACTGCACGACAGTGTCCAGGGACAGGGTGTCGGCCATCCCGGCTTCGTCGATGATCACCAAGCTGGACCGGCTGATGCGGTCCGCCCACTCCGGCAACTCACCATGGTCGATGGACCAGGTGAGCTTCGCCAGCGTCTCGGCCGGGGCGTCGGTGGCGTCGCGGAGCTGCGCAGCTGCGGCGGCGGACGGGGCCAACCCGAGCACTTGGCCGCCGCTGTCGCTCCACGCCCGGGTCAGGGTGCGCATGGCGGTGGTTTTCCCGGCGCCAGCCGGGGCAATCGCAAGCTGCAGCCGCGCCCCGGAGCTGCACATGGAACGAACCAGAGCGGCCTGCCCGGCATCTAAGGGAGTCCCGTTCGCGGCTGCCTCCAGCAGCGCCAGCTCCACGGTGCCGGCGTCCAGGACGCGCCCGTCGGTGCGGCCCGCGGTATCGACCAGACGCTGCTCGGCGGCCAAGATCCGAGCGGAGGTGAACAGCTCGGACCCAGCAACGGTGTAGACACAGGAACCGTCGGCCCGACGCAACACCCCCGGCTCGGTGATGCCGTCATCGGGCCGTGCCAAAGAGATCGACCGAATCTGCAGCACCTCGTCGACGAGCAGCTCGACCAGTTGATCGACTTTGGCAGTGGGGACCTGTACGGCCCGGACGTGGCGTTGTGCTTCGGCGCGGACATGCCAGCTCTGCCAGGTCGAGCGCCGTTCCTCCACTGCCGCCAGCACCTTCTCCGCGGTCGCTGTCATCCACTCCGAGTCCAGCACGGCGCTTGGCGCGGAGCTTGGGTGGAGAGCATCGCTGATCATGGCCTGGACCGCATCGGGTCCGCCGAGCGTTTCGGCGGCTTGGGTGTGCCAGGCGGCGCGTTGCTCGGCCAACCTGCGGGGTTCGTGCTTGGGATCCCGGGTTTCCAAGGTGGCCAGCTGCGCCAACTGCAACGCCTCCACCGGCGTCGGCGGCCGACCATGATCACGCTGAAACCGGGCCGCCAGCTCACCTTGCCGGCCCGTGATCAACACCCGCCGCGCAGACCACCGCTGGTTCACCGCAGGGTCAACACCGACGATCTCCCGCACCGGCCGCTTCCCCGGATCAGTGTCCGGCCGGTCTGCGAACCGCACCCCCAGCCGGTCCCGGAGATGCTGTTCCAGGGCGGTGTTGTAGGTCTCCGACGCCGCCACGGTTGCTTTGAACAGCACCCGTCCGTCGATCGACAGCCAGCGCCCGTCGAGCGTATGTACCTTGTTCGCGACAGCGACGTGGGTGTGCAGGTCTGGGTCGCCGGCTCGGGAGTCGCGGTGGGTGAACGCGGCCGCGACTAGGCCGGTGACGTTGACCTGCCGGATCCCGTTCCTGCCCTGCCGGGTGAACAGGGCGTGGCGTTCGATGAAGGTGAGTGCATCCTGCACGGCAGCCTGATGCGCGAGTTCGATCTGTGCGGCGACCTTTGGGTCGGCGACCGCCCACAACGTCGACACCGACTTGACCGGGGAGAAGGTCAGGTCGAAGCCCGCGACCGTTTGGGTGTGCGGCCGCGACTCCTTGGCGATGGTGGCGGCGATCTCGCGGGCATCAATCGGATCGCGGCCATGCTTTGCTCGGAAGAACTCCCGCGCCACCTCGGTGCGCACCTGCGCCCGATCTGCCGCGGAGACAGGCTCCTGTTCCAGCTGTCCGGCCGGCCCGTGCTCTGAGGCAATCCGTTTCGCCACCTCGACCCGGAAGGCACTGGCATCCCCGGAGTAGATCTTGAACGGCGCGCCCAGCCGGGTTGCTGCCTTGATGTTTGTGTCGGTCAAATCAGCAGCGTCCAGCTGCTCCAACCGCGTTGCGGCAAGGGGGTGCATGCCGGCTCCGAAGAGCGCCTTCATCTGCTCCGCGGTCACCGGATCCCCGGCGGTCAGCCCATCGATACCGGCGAGGCCGGAGCCGATCCATGCTCCCGGAGTCTCTCCGCGTTCGGTGTAGTAGGAGGCCAGCCCGACATGGCCCTTCTCGGTGGCGTCCAACGCCGCGACCTGCCGGGTCAAATAGTCGTACCCCGACCCAGAGCTGAGCTTGTGGATGCTCATTGTCACAACCACCTAAGGCGAACAGGGTCAACCTCGCGGTCAGCCAGGCCGCGGAACTGCCGACGATGCAGAAGGTGTGCTGGACTTGGAAGCTTTGGAGTTCGAGGGGGTACGTCGGACGGAGCTGTCGGCGGTCTGAGACGTCACAGGCTTTCAATCTTGAGGCGATGTAGACCAGCCATGCGGCGGATTGTGATGAGTTAGTAGGCGATCTGGCAGCACAGCGTCAAGACGGAACAGAGCGTTAGCTAACGTCGTCTCGAGTAATTGCACCGGAAGTATTGCCTAGCGCAGGAGCCACGGCTTGGCGTCCTGTCCCGGCCGATGTCTCAACCGTCGGCCGAGGGAGACTTAGGCGTACAGCAACCGAGGAGGCTGGACCGGGTGAGATTCCCCGATGGGACCTCGCTGTGCCTGCGCGGTCAGTATCTCAACGAGACGCGGCGGCTAGGTAGTCGAGCACGGCGGCCACTCGGCGGTGTGTGTTCGGGTGTTCGTTGTGGCCGAGCTTGGCGAAGATTGAGCTGATGTGTTTCTCGACGGCCGACTCTGAGAGGCTGAGGGTGTCCGCGATACCGGTGTTGTCCAGGCCGCGGGCCATCTGTCTGAGGACGTCGCGCTCGCGGTCGGTCAACCCGTCGAGCTTGTCGGGCTTGAGGGTGCGTCCGCGGGCGATGAGGGCGTCGACGATACGTGTGTCCAGCGCGGTTCGTCCCGCGCAGACCTCGGTCAGGGCGCGCATTAGTTCGGCGACGTCACCGACCCGCTCTTTGAGTAGGTAGGCCAGTCCGTCGGTCCCGTTGGCGAGCAGCGCATCGGCGTAGGAGCCGTCGGCATGTTGGGACAGCACGATGACACCCACGTGTGGGTGCTGAGCGCGGATGAGTTGCGCCGCTTCGATGCCCTCGGTGTCGTGGGGCATCCGGATGTCGGTGATGACGGCGTCGGGTAGCAGCCGGTCGACCGCCGCGATCAGGTCGGGGGCGGTGCCCACGGTCTCGCAGACCTCGACCTGTCCGCCGTCGGTGAGGAGGGCGCGCAGCCCTTCTCGCAGCAGGTAGTGGTCGTCGGCGATTATTACCCGTAACGGTGTGCTGGTCATAGGTGTGCCGGCACTATGGCGGTGAGTGTTGTGCCGTGGCCGGGGGCGGACCGCACGTCGAGGGTTCCGCCGACTGCGGCTAGCCGATCGCGGAGCCCGGTAAGGCCAGTGGAGGCGGTCACGTCGGTGGGGTCGAATCCCTGGCCGTCGTCTGCGACGTCGATCCGTAAGTGACCGTCGTCGAGGGCGAGGACGACCGACGCCTGTCTGGCTTCGCCGTGTTTGAGGGTGTTGGCGAGCGCTTCGCAGACGGTGAAGTAGGCGGTGCTCTCGACCGTCGGCGCCAGCCTCTCGCGGCGCATGCCAGGTGAGTAGCTGACCTGGACCGGGATGGGCAATCTGGCCGCCCGGCCTTCGATTGCGGCGGCCAGGCCCTGGTCGGCCAGCGTGGTCTCGTGGATGCCGGAGACGAGCTCGCGGAGGTTCTGCAAAGCCTCTGCCGCGTCGGCCTGCAGGGTGGCCAGCGTCTGGTCCACGCGGTCGACGTCCAGTCGGCCGAGTTGGCTCCTGGCCAGCGCGATCCGGGTAAGCAGCGCCGCCAGATCCTGCTGGGCGCCGTCGTGCAGATCACGTTCGAACCTGCGCCGCGCAGTCTGCTCCGCTTTCAGGAGGCGCTGTCGGGAGGCGTCGACCTCTATCAGCTGTGCGTTGAGCTCGTCGGCGAGCCGTGCATTGGTCAGGGCCAGCGCGATCTGTCGTGCCAGCGTGTCGAGCTTCACCCTTGAGCTGGGGTCGACCCGCCCGCCGGTAGCCGGACCGCAGGCGATGAGGCCGAGATCCTCATGACCATGCCGCAACCGGGAGACCAACGCCGGCTCCTCATCCCGCCGGGGTGGCCGGCCGACGTGGAGCGGCTCGGCGCCCGCCGGCTCCAGCCGTACCCATTGCCTGCCCAGTCCCTCCAAGGCGATCTCGGCCATCGACTCCGTCAACCCGCGCCGGTCCATGGTGCGCTCAAGGGTTTCGCCTACCCGTAGCAGCAGGTCCTCCCGGGACAGCTCGGGGCCGAACGCCAGCCCGCCGGCCCGGCGGATCAGCGTACGCCGGAGCGGCTCGAGCGCCACCGCGGCCAGCACCGCGACCAGCACCGCCACCCACAGATTGGCGCCGCCGACCGTGACCCCGAGCAGTCCGGCAGCGGCGACGTAAGCCCCCAAGATCAACAACGCCAGCACCGCGAACCAGACCGTCCGGCGGGCGATGCCCAGGGCGTCGAAGATGCGCGGCGCGGCGATCCCGATCCCCAGCGAGACCGGCAGCAGGATGTGACAGGCGATGTTGATCAACTCGCCCGCGAGACTCGGAAAGTAGCCTGCCTCGGCGAGCGCGTGGATTCCCAGGCCGAGCAGGAAGACCAGCGCCGCTAGCAGCGGCCACGCCATCCGATGGCGCTCGGTGTCGTCAAGCCGCCGATACCTGGCCGCCACGATGCCGACGCTGATGATCGGTCCGATCACCAGCAGCCAGTCGTTCAGCAATTGGGCGCCGACACCCAACGCGCCAAGCGCGGGGACGTACAGCGGACTGGTGACCACCGGCACGGCCAGGCCGTCAGCTTCACCGCTGAACTGCACGATCCAGGCCGGAACCACGTCGGGCCGGGTGATCAACAGCACGATCGGCAGACTCGCCGCGATAATCAACAGCGCACCGACCGACCAGCGTTCGACCGCGAGCCGCGCCACGCCGTCGGGATAGCGGACCAGCGCCGCCGCCTGCGCGACCACGAAGCCGAAGCTGATCATCTGGACGACGGTGTTGCCCAGCACGAACCCGATTCCGGCGAGACCCGCCTGCACCTGGATGATCAACTCGAGCGACGCCGCCAGGAAAGTCAAGGCCACGCAGCCGAACACCAGCAGGCGGACCGCCGCCCGATTGGCGGGCTCGGCGCGGATGGCCCAGAGGCCGACAAAGTACGTGGCCAGGAACGACAGCGTCCACTCCGCGCCGACACTGCCCCAGTAGTCGGCCCGGGTGAACTCGACGGCCAGCAGTCCCGCCGCGGCAGCGCCCCAGCAGGTCAGCACCATGCGCATCCGGCGGCTGGTCACGGTTAGATCGTCGCACCAAATGTCCCGCGCGACGAGGGGGCAAACCTCCGCTCGGGGTGCGGAGAACCCGCGCCACATCGGTGGTCTGCCACGTTCTCTCTGAGTAGCGGCGTCCATACGCTCGCCAGCATGAAACCGATCAGCGGATCCCCCCTTGACCGCGCACTAACCATTGCTTTGATACTGGCCCCGGCCGTCGGCCTGCTTTCCACCGTGCTGTACGCGACCCGCGGCTGGGACGACTCCATCGCGGGCGTTGTCCACGTCATCGCAGCCTTGCTCGGTGCGCTGCTCGTGGTACGCCTGGTCACCTACCTGGACCGGCTGCCCGTCCTCGCCGCCGTCGCCCTAGTAGTTGGTCTGGTCGGGGCCGCCGGGAATGTCGCATACGGGTTCAACACCATCGAGGTCTCGCTGGGCAATGTGGACCTCGTCGACCAGCCTGGCGCGGCGAACCTGATCAAGCCCCTCGGACTGTGCTGGCCGCTCGGATTGCTGCTTCTCGGGGCTGGGCTGCTGCGGGCCAGCCGGGTGCCGGCCTGGGTCGGGTGGGGCATCGTGGTCGCTGCCGCCGCGTACCCGGTTTCGCGGATCGGCAACATCGCCTGGTTGGCGTTGATCGTCGACCTGGTTCTCTTGGTCTGTTTCGCCGCGATCCCGTTCGTGCTGCGCGAGCGGAGCGACTCGGCCACTACTCCGGGCCGCGGGTCCGAGCCCGACCGCTCGTCCAGTTCGGTGAGCGCCGCACCGAGTGCAAGCCCTCCATCAATAGCGACACGAAAGGTCCATCCGTGAGGTTCGGCGCGCCACGGGTCTGCGACGCACTGGAGGTGAGCCATGGCTGAGCACATCACGGCAGCCTCGGCCACCGACACGGTGGAGGCCGCGCGATGGCAGCAACTGTCACGCGTGACCGGTATCGCCGGGCTCGCCTTCTTCGCGCTGACCGTGGCTTGGATCGTGGCGACGTCGATCTCGGGCAAGGAGCCCGCCTTCGACGGCGAGGCGGACGCGGTGCTGGCCTACTTCCGCGCGACCAGCTCGACGCTCGCCGGATTCGGATCGTACCTGGTGGTCGTCGGCGTCGTGGCGATGATCTGGTTCGCGATCGGGCTGGCTCTGCTGCTCGGGTGGGCCGAGGGCAAGCCACCGTGGCGATCCAGCGTTGCGGCGGCGTCTGCTCTGGTCTTCGTCGGGCTGATCCTCAACGCGCCCGGGGAGGCAGCGGCGTATCGGGCCCAGACGCTCACGCCTGAGCTGGCCACCTACGCGTTCGACATGGGAAATCTGGGGTTCGCGAACGGCTGGGTGGCGATGGGCAGCTTCTTGCTCTGCGCTGGTTGGATGATGATCAGCACCCGCTTCGCACCGCGCTGGTTGGGATGGTTGGCCATGGCGGGCGGCGCAGGCCTAGTACTGAGCCGAGCGATCTGGACGAGCTCGATCTGGCTGCTCCCGTGCGGATTCTTCTGGCTTTGGGTGATCACCGTTTCGGTCCGGCTACTGCGCCGAGAGCCGGCACGGACGACGTCGCCGGGAGCCAACTATGAATCGCGGCTCTAGCCCGTGACCAACGCGGAAATCCACAGCCGGCCGAGCCATGCCGCGAATAGCTCGTCCGACCAGGCGCGTTCGGCCAACATCCGGTGTCACTGGGTGGTGCCGTCCAGAGTCGCCCGGAGCACATCGCGGCACTCGTCCTCGCTGAGCCTGGCGCCATGCTGACCATGACCCATCCCCTTCGGCAGCGGATCGCCAATCCGGCGCTGTGGGCGCT
Organism: Actinomycetota bacterium; assembly: GCA_046727055.1. Classification (GTDB taxonomy): domain Bacteria; phylum Actinomycetota; class Actinomycetes; order Propionibacteriales; family Propionibacteriaceae; genus Microlunatus. Next base: position 9,433 of record JBKPBV010000157.1, read on the forward strand.
AACCACCGGGATTACCGGCTTCGTGGCCAACGTGCTACTTGTGCTGGACCAGCTGACGGAAAACGTCGGCGAGATGCGCCTGTACCTCATGTGGCTTCCCGTCGCCATCGCCTGGGTGATGGTTGTTCAGTTTCTGACGCTCATTCCGGTGGCGCTGGGCTTGCGCAGCTGGCTGCCGCCTACGCGATCGGTGCGACTGGCCACAGCGGCGGCCGTCGGCGCCATGCTCGCAGTCGCCATCCTGCAGCTGCTACTCGTCCCAGGTGCTTTGGAATTCGACGTGCAGGTGGTGCTGGTCATGGCCGCGTTCCTGTTGGTCTCCACCTGGGTGCTCACGGTCAGCTCGACTGGCCACCGCCGCGGCACCCTGCCCCGGCCGGTCAGCCGCTTCGGGCTTGTGCTCGGGGCGTCGTATGCGGTGGGCCTGGTCATTGCCGCGGCCGGACTGTTGTTCCCTTCGGGATCTGCTGCCTGGCTCGCCTCTGTCATACCGGGCGTTGTCATCCTCGCTTTCGGCCGGTTGGCCCTTCCAGTGTGGCCGTTGGTCTTGGCTAGCCGCGTCTTCAACAAGCCCCCATCGCACGTCTCCAACAAGGAAGGAACGTCATGAGAACCGTGTACAAGGTGCTCGCATACCTAGTGGCCGGCGAGGTTACTGTCCAGGCAATGGTGATGGTCTGGGCGATTGCCGGGCTCGGCAAGTGGGTCGATGGCGGCGGAGTGTTCGACAAGTCCGTCATCGAGGGCGCGATTGAGAGTGGCGGGATGCCATTCCCCGAGGTTGCCGGCATTCTCGTGCACGGCATCAACGGGACGTTTGTGGTTCCGGGGATCGCGCTGCTGCTGCTGATCGTGTCGTTCTTCACCAAGGTGCGCGGGGCGATCAAGTGGGCAGTCATCGTGTTCGCGCTGACGGTCGCCCAGGGGCAGATCGGCTTCCTGGGCCATGAATTCCCGATGGCCGGTGCGCTGCACGGCCTCAACGCCTTGGCGCTCTTCGGTGTCGCCATCCACGCCGGTCGCCGACTACGCGCCGTGGCACGCAGTGATGCCTCGGTGCCCGAGGAGCGGGTCGCGACGCCGGCGTAGCTGGAGGCGCAGGCTCGGTTATCAGCGGAGGTATGCACATGAAGAGGGCGCGCGCCGCTGCGGTCCTGACTTCGATCAACGTCGCAGCGTTCGGCCTACCAGACCCATCATGAGTCCGGATCGCAGCGTGCGGGGGCTGCGGTTTGTCCTACCGATCCTGGCGACCCTTGCCATCATGGCCCCCTGGCCTGGATGTGGCAGGCCAGCCGGATGCCTGAGGCGGACTCGGTGATGGAGATGGGCTACCACGACTATGGCGGTGGCGCCATGCTCGATATCGGCGCCGGCGGGCACGGCAGCCACGGGCAGGGCAATGGGAACACTCACCGCCCGGGGTCACCGCGGTTGGTTACCGACATGGTCGCCGACCCGGCACAAGCAGCGGAGGTACGGGTCGATCTGGTGACCCGGCAACAGATGCTGAGCGTCGGCGGCCGGTCCATCCCGGGATTCACCGTCAACGGCACATCACCCGGCCCGGAGATCCGCGCGTCGCAGGGTCAGCTGATCGAGGTGCGGCTGCGCAATGAGTCGGTCATCGACGGTGTCACGCTCCACTGGCACGGCGTCGATGTTCCCAACACCATGGACGGCGTCGCCGGAGTTACCCAGGACGCGGTGCCGATCGGCAGTGAGTTCACCTACCGGTTCGTCGCCAACCAAGCTGGCTCGTACTGGTATCACTCCCACCAGGTCTCCAACCCCCAGGTTGCCGGAGGGCTCTTTGGGTCACTGGTAGTGATGCCGAGGTCGGGCATCGCCCAACAAGTCGACGTCTCCGCGATCGGGCACACCTACGGAGGTCTGCGGACCATCAACGGCAAAGCCAAGGACTTGCGCGTGCCGGCACGACCCGGCCAGCGGATCCGAGTCCGGGTCACCAACACCGACAACGGGCCGATGAAGGTGTGGACCAGCGGCTCCTACCGTCTGCTCGCCACAGACGGCACCGACGTGCACCGACCCACCGAAGTGTCAGACCAATCAGTGACGCTCACTGCGGGCGCCCGAGCCGATCTCGAGACTAGGGTGCCCAGCGACGGCACAGCGGTCAGGGTGCAGCTGTCCAAGGCGACCGCCGTCATCATCGGACCTCAGGGTGCTGACGCGCCGGTGTCGCCTCAGCCCGCCGACGAGCTCGATCTCCTGACATACGGCACACCAGCCCCACTCGGCTTCGACCCAGCCCACCCCACCCGACGGTTCGACTATCGGATCGGGCGTCGACCCGGATTCGTCAAAGGCCGGCCGGGGATGTGGTGGACGATCAACGGCCACCTTTATCCGAATGTCCCGATGTATGTGGTGCGTGAGGGCGACGTGACGTTGGTGCACATCGAGAATCGCAGCGGCGAGGTGCATCCGATGCACCTCCATGGCCATCACGTGGTCGTGCTGGCGCGCAACGGCATGGCGGCCGCCGGCAGCCCCTGGTGGGTCGACTCGCTCAACGTCTTGGCCAAGGAGACCTACGACATCGCCTTCGTGGCCAACAACCCCGGCGTCTGGATGGACCACTGCCACAACCTCAAGCACGCCGCCGACGGCATGGTCGCCCACCTCACGTACGAGGGCTTCGATACTCCGTATCGGATCGCAGGACGACCGGATAATCAGCCAGAATGAGCGCTCCTGCTCGACGGCAGCCGCACGACCCGGAGACCACCGATCACGAAACGTGCTCCAAGTTGGAACACAGGTTCTCGACTGCATCTACGGTGTGGTCTGTGGATCACGCTGTGGTAGTGGGAGCAGGAATTGGCGGGCTGACGGCCAGCTTGGTACTTAGGCGGGTCGCGGCGCGGGTGACCCTTGTGGAGCGGGCTGAGCGACCACATGAGGTTGGTGCCGCCTTGGCTTTGCAACCGAACGGCATGGCGGTTTTGGACCGGCTCGGACTGCTGTCCGCTGTGGAGGCTGTGAGCGCGCGGATTGACAGGATGGACATTCGCAGCGTGACGGGCCGGAGGCTGCTGACCGCCGAGATGCCTGATCTAGGCGGCGGCCTTGATCATGCGATCGCGGTCCGTCGCACCGACCTGCACCGGCTGTTGCTTGAGGCGGTTGCTGGCGTCGCCTCGATCGACACACGGTTTGGGTGGACCGTGGTGAGCGCCGACCCGAGCGGAGCGGTGGCGATCAGCTCCGCCGCGCAGAGCGGCCCGAACCTAGGCTCGACGAGCCTGCGGGCCGACGTCATCGTGGGGGCAGACGGAGTCAATTCGGCCGTGCGCACTACGGGTGGGTTCGTGAGCCGGGTGTCGCAGGGGAGCAGCTATGTACGCGCGATTGTTAGTGGTCGGGCCAGCCCATGGTTCGAGGAGCACTGGACCCCTCTGGGATCCTTCGGGCAGGCACCGCTGGGAGGCGACCTGGTCTATTTTTGGGCTGCAGCCCATGTGGCCGCGGCGGCTGATGCAGTGTCTCGACGCGACCTTGGCGCCTTCCGCCAGGAGTGGCGACGGGTACTTCCGGCCGCAGCGGACCTGTTGGAGAGGGTGTCGTCTTTCGACGACCTCCTGGTGAATACCGTCAGCCGGGTCGACTGTCGGCGCTGGTTCTCCGGCCGCCTGGTTTTGCTCGGTGACGCAGCCCATGCCATGCCCCCGAACCTGGGCCAAGGAGCAAACAGCGCTTTGGTCGACGCCGTGGTCCTAGCCGAGGAACTAGCCAGCGCCGCATCGGTGAAGAACGCCCTGATGGCGTACGACAAGCGCCGGCGTCCACTCGCCCGGCGCGTGCAAAAGACGGCGGCGATGCTGCAACGCCTTTGTGGCATCCAGCGGGTCCCGGCTCGGCGCGTAAGGGATGCCCTGCTGGCCGGATTGGCCCGGTTCCCGCGGCTCAGTGAGGAAGCGATCCGTCGGCCCCTCGCCGCGGATGTCCGAGCTATCAGATCGGCATCCCTGCTGAGCGTCGCTCGCTGAGCCGACCATCGCGTCAGAAACTCATTCGCGTCGACATCGGCCGCTCCGGTGGACGACCCTTGAGAACTGTCAGCCCGCAAGAGCCGTTCTCATGGGACGCTGGCCACAAGCGGACCACTCAAGGGCGACGTCAAAAGATCAGCCCTCGGATGTCTCGCTGAAC
>JBKPBV010000158.1:0-14969 GCA_046727055.1 Actinomycetota bacterium
ATGTCTCCGGTCGCGAGCCAGCCGTCGTTCAGCGTCTCCGCGGTGGCCTCCGGAAGGTTGTGGTAACCACGCATCACGCCGGGACCCTTGATCAGGATCTCGCCGTCGTCGGCGATCTTCACCTGCGAGCCCGGGACCGGCGGACCCACTGTCCCGAAGCGCGTGGCACGCGGGTTGTTCACGCAGGTCGCAGCGCTGGTCTCGGTGAGGCCGTAGCCCTCGAGGATCAACAGCCCGGCAGCGTGGAACCACTCCTGCACCTCGCGATTCAGCGCTGCGGAGCCGGACACGAAGAACCTGATCTTGCCACCCATCCGGGCTTTGATCTTGCTGAAGACCAGCCGGTCGGCGAGCGCGTACTGCAGGGCGAGGAGCCCCGATGGTTGCTGTCCTGCCAGTCGTATCGGCGACACCTTGCGGCCGACACCAAACGCCCAGTCGAAGATCTTCGCCTTTACCCCGTGCGAGGCAGTCGTCATGACTCTGGCCCGGACTTTCTCGAAGATCCGCGGCGCGCCGCACATGAAGGTCGGCTGGACCACCGCCAGGTTCTCCACGATCTTGTCGATCCGGCCGTCCACCGCCGTCGTGAAACCGATGTGGAGCTGGATCGCAATCAGCGCCTTGCCGAATACGTGGCTGAGTGGCAACCACAGGTACTGAAGGTCATCAGGGTAGATGATGTCGTACGCCTCGATCGCGGCGCCTTCGTAGGTCCAGTTGTCCTGCACCAGACGTACGCCTTTGGGCTGCCCCGTCGTCCCAGACGTATAGATCAGCGTGGCCAAGTCTTCCGGCCCGATCGCTGCGATCACATCATCGACCCCTGTCGGATTGGCCTCGAGGTATTCGCGGCCCAGGCGTTCCAGCTCGGCCCAGCCGATCACCTTCGGATGATCAACCTTGCCGTCCAGCTGCACGACCGTGATCAACTGCGGCAGCTCGCCGAGATGATCAAGGACCTTGCCGACCTGGAGTTCGTCCTCGGCGAAGACCACCTTGGATTGGGAGTCCGCAAGAATGTAGGCGACATCCTCATGCTGGGTCGACGGATAAATGGTTGTCGTTGCGCCGGCCGCGCACATGATCGCAAGGTCAGCCAGGATCCACTCCATCCGCGTATTGGACGCAATAGCTACGCGGTCCTCTGGCTCGATACCAAGCGCAAGCAGCCCGGCCGCCAGATGGAACGCCTTGTCCTTGGTCTCCGACCAGCTCAGCGAAACCCAGCGGTCGCCTTCGCGGTAGCGGAATGCTTCTTTGGAGGATGATGCTTTGGCCTGGTTCACCAGCATGGCGCCCACCGAAGCCGGCCGCGCTGCCAGCAATGTTGTCTCGGTCACATCCGAAGGGTAGCCCCTGTTTGATTGCAGCGCTTGACAAGCTCGCGCCGCGCGGATCGCGCTCGGAAGCCACCTACTTTGTCGTCGTTCGCCGACCAAACACGTGTCGGCTCACTCTGTGTACATTGCTCGCTCCGCTCGCTGAGGCTGGCGCTGGTTAGCCGCTGCCTTCCTCACTCGTCGCAGGCGAAAAGCGTGCCTGCTCGCTCGCTCGTCCAGGACAGCGGCGCGCAATCCTGGCGCAGCACGGCGGCGCGCGATCCGCTGTTTGATTGCTACGCTCGCCAAGCTCGCTTCGCCCGCTGAGCCTGCCCAACGCGTCACCGAGCCAGTCGGACTCGAAGGTCGCCCCACCGCTCTTTCACGGCCAACCACGCCAGCTGCGGTAGCAAGTCCGTGCTTCGGGCCAGTAGCCAGCGCGTCCCGTGGGTGGCCAGCCATAGCGCCTGCTGAGACCTGGTCGGGGTCGGGTTCGTGGGCTCGAGTGCTGGCCGGCGCCATACCGGAACCCCCCGCGCAGCGAGTACGTCGGAGGCTCCGACCGCAAGCAGCCGGTGGCCGCGCTCGCCCGGGTGCAGCCGGTCGACGCTCCACATTTGAGGGTCGTACACGCCGGGCAGCTCCGGCGTGTGCAAATGCATGGACGCGTAGCGGCCGACGACCATATGCACCGCCGCGTTCACGGCGGCAACGCGGCGCGCCAGCGGCCGGCCGAGAGAAGGTGGCAGCCCGAACATCATCGCCGGGTCTGGCAGGCATGCGGTCAGGACGCTCGCACCGATTCCGGTGAGCTCACCTACCACGCGGTCGAGGTTCACGGTGACCCCCGAGGCATCGAAGGACTTGCGGAGCGTGTCGTTGACGCCGACCAATAGGACCGCGACCGTCGGCCGGAACATCAATGCGGCGCTCAGCTGCTCGCAGACAACGTTCTCGCTTAGTGCGCCGCTGCGGGCAAAGTTGGTGAAGGCTACGTGCGGGCCAAGGCTCTCGGCGAGCAGCGCCGCCCAGCCGCGCCAGTGGCCGCCGGGCATCGGGTCGCCGAAACCAGCAGTCGTCGAGTCTCCCAGTGCAGCAAGGCGGATCCCAGCCGACTCGGCACAGCGACGTTCCCCGCCCTGTACCTGGCTCGCTACGTCGTGCACGGTCACTGCTACGCCGTCCGCGCACTAGAGGCCGTGGGCTCGCAGAAAACCGCGAACCGAGGCCGGCCAGCCGAACCGCTCGGCTCTGGCACGGGCATCGGCGCGCCGCTGCGCGGGATCGCGGGACAGCAGCTGCCGCACGGCAGCCGAGAGCCCCGGACCAGTTCCAGCAGCCGCCGCGCCGGCATCGCCAACGACCTCAGGAACGGCGCTCGCGGCGTTGACGACGGCTGGGGTGCCACACGCGAGAGCCTCCAGCGCGGCCAACCCAAAAGTCTCCACCGGACCCGGTACCACCGCGACGTCAGCACTGGCGAGCAGCTGGGCGACGGACTCCCGGTGGGGCAGGAAGCCGGTAAACCACACCGGCAGCCCCGTTGACCGGCGCTCGAGTGCCGACCGGCGCGGGCCGTCGCCGATGATCACAAGAACTGCCGGCACGCCACCAGCGCGCAGGGCGACCAGCGCGGCCAGGGCCAGGTCGGACCTTTTCTCGATTGACAGCCGCGAGCAATGAACGAGCAACACCTCGTCACGGCCTGCATAGCGATCCCGAACGCGCTGCTCGCGCTGGGCGGGATGGAAAGTCGTGAGGTCGACACCGAGCGGCACTTCGACTAGGTTCGGCGCCCCGATCCTCCGGAATTCCTCCGCCGCCCAGCTGGTCGTGCAGACCACCGTGTCGAACGAACGAGCCGTGCAGGCGTTGACTGCGTCGGCGAGTCTGCGTCCAGGTACCCGGGCAAGCTTCACGAGGCCGGCAAGGCTCTCGTGCGACACCATGATGCTTGGAACCCCGACGTGGCGAGCCCATCGACCAGTCCAGCGCAGAGTGGTGCGGTCCGAGACCTCGAGCCGGTCGGGACCGAGCCTGTCGAGCAGCGCGGCGACCCGCCGCCGGTCCGCAAGCACCCGGTATCCGCCGGTGCCGGGCAATTCCGGCCCGGGCAGCGTTATTACCCTGCCCATCTCCGTCTGCTTGTCAGCGAACCGCTCCCCGGGCACTACCAGAACTGGCTCGTGTCCGGCAGCAAGGTAGCCGGCGCCGAGGCAGCGCAGCGCCGTACGCAGGCCGCCCGACCGTTCCATCACGAAGTTTGCCAGCCGGACGATCTTCATGCGCTTACAGTCGGGCGCGAGCAGATGCAGTTTGCTACGACGCGCTGAAGTGTCGGCGAACAGTGTCTTTATTGGAGATGACGTTGGTCAATACCGGATGTACTTCCGAAGTTCATGCCCTAGGACCAGGACGTCGCTCCCGCCTAGGAGAGCCGCTCGAGCACGATGGCCATCCCCTGGCCACCGCCAACACACATCGTCTCCAGGCCGAACTGCACATCTCGTACCCGCATCGCGTTCAGCAGTGTGGTCATGATCCGCGCGCCGGTGCAGCCGAACGGATGGCCAAGCGCGATTGCCCCACCATGCACGTTGAGCCGCTCCATGTCCAGGCCGAGATCCCGGGCCGAGGCGATCACCTGGACGGCAAACGCCTCGTTGATCTCCACAAGGTCCATGTCCTCGATCGCCATCCCCGCGCTGGCCAAGGCTCGGTGGCTGGCCTCTACTGGCCCCAGCCCCATGATCTCCGGACTGAGCCCGCTGACACCTGTCGCGACGATGCGGGCCAGCGGGGTCAGGCCGAGATCGGCCGCAAGCCGATCGCTCATGATCACTACGGCGGCTGCCCCATCGTTCAGCGGGCAGCAGTTGCCCGCGGTGACTGTGCCACCCGGGCGGAAGACGGGCTGCAACGCGGAAACCGCCTCGAGAGTAGTGCCTGGTCGCGGCCCGTCATCAGCACTCACCACAGTGCCGTCGGGCAGCGTGACCGGCGCGATCTCGGCGTCGAAAATCTGGTTCGCGATGGCCTTCTCGGCAAGATTCTGCGAGCGTACGCCGAACTCGTCCTGCTCGGCACGGGAAATCCCGCGAAGCGTGGCGACGTTCTCGGCCGTCTGGCCCATCGCTATGTATACGTCGGGCAACAGTCCAAGCTCGCGCGGATCGTGCCACCTCTCATTGCTTGCCGCTGTAGCCAGGCTGCGCTGCTCCGCAGCGGCAAAGATCGGATTGTGAGTATCGGCGGGGTCGACACCGGCCGAGCCGAAGCCGCGGTACCGCGAGACGCACTCCACCCCGGCAGAGACAAACGCATGGCCCTCGCCCGCCTTGATCGCGTGAAAAGCGATCCGGGCGGTCTGCACGCTGGATGCGCAGAAACGATTGATCGTTGAGGCGGGCACGTCGTCCAGTCCTAGTTGCACCGCGACGCGACGCGCCATATTGCCGCCATGCTCATCACGTGGCTCCGCGCAGCCGAGGTAGATGTCATCCAGCGTGTGCGGATCCAGCGCCGCCACTTTGGCAAGTGCAGCACTGATCACGCCGGTGGCAAGATCATCAGGCCGGACCTCCTTGAGAGATCCTTTACCGGCGCGCCCGATCGGGGTACGTGCCGCTGAGACGATGACGGCCTGGGGTCCCTCAAGATCGACATGCGGCATCATGATCACAACCCCAGGTCTCGGCCGATGAGCTCTTTCATGATCTCGTTCGAGCCCGCCCAGATCTTGGCCACCCGCGCATCGGCCCAGGCCCGGGCGACGCGGTACTCGTTCATATAACCGTAGCCGCCCCACAACTGTACGCAGCTGTCGAGAATGTCATTTTGCACTTGCGCTGACCACCACTTCGCCTTGGCGGCGTCGACAGCGGTCAGTGTGCCCTGCGCCGCCTCCATGACGCACTGATCGACGAATGCCTGGGTCACCTCGGCCAGAGTCTGTAGCTCGGCAATGGTGAACTTGTTGGCCTGGAAGGAACCGATGGGGGTACCGAAGGCCTTTCGCTCTTTGACGTAGTCCAGGGTCTCGGCGAGGATCTGCCGGGCGTGGGCGATGTTGTTCACCGCCGAGCCGATCCGCTCCGCCACCAGCCGCTCCATCATGTAGATGAACCCCTTGTCAACCTCGCCGATCACGTTCGCGGCGGGAACTCGTACGTCGTCAAAGAAGAGTTCGGAGGTATCCGCCTCTGGCTGGCCAACCTTGTCCAGCTTCCGACCACGTTCGAAACCAGGCATTCCGGCCTCGACGGCGACGAGCGTTATGCCCTTGGCACCTTTCTCCGGGGTGGTTCGAGCCGCGACCAGCACCAAGTCAGCGCAGGCACCGTTTGTGATAAACGTCTTTGACCCGTTGAGCACCCAGTCGTCGCCGTCGCTTACGGCCGTTGTCTTCAGCGCGGCAAGATCAGAACCGCCGGACGCCTCGGTCATGGCGAGCGCGGTGATCAGCTCCCCGGTGCAGAACTTCGGCAGCCAGCGCTGTTTTTGTTCTTCGGTGCACAAGTCAACGAGGTAGGGCGCGACGCAGTTGGTGTGAATGCCCACGCAGGAGGAGTAGGCGAAAGCAAGCTTGGAGAGCTCCTCGGCCAAGATCAGCGAGAACCGCGGGTCGTCGACCCCGGCGCCGCCGTACGCCTCTGGCACGTTCAGGCCGAGCAGGCCCTGCTTGCCCAGCTCCAGCCACACCTCACGGCCGAACTCGTGGTTGGCAATGTGCTTCTCCTGGTTTGGCCGCAGAACCCTTTCGACGAAAGTCCGGCAACTTTCCCGGAACGTATCGTGATCTTCCTCAAAGATCGTTCGCCGCATAGCACCTCCAAACCCAACCGCACGAAGTTACTCACCGGTAAGTTTACCTGCCGGGCAGCTGGTGATGATGGCACATTCGATGGGCTCAGTTTCGCTGCGCACTACGATCAAACGCGATCATGCCAAAGACTGCCGCGCTCTCCTCCGAGGTCGCCGAGCTGGCGCTGGAACTGCGCCGCCGCGGCGTCGCAGAAGTCTTCGACACCACCGAGCTCTCCCGCGCGCTCTACTCATCCGACGCCTCGCTCTACCGCGTGGTACCGCAGGCCGTCGCGCGGCCACGGACCGTCGAGGAGGTTGCAGCTGTGCTGGAGGCGGCGCGGACCGTCGGCATGCCGGTGACGACACGAGGCGCCGGCACGTCGTGCGCCGGCAATGCGGTCGGCCCTGGACTGATCTTGGACACCTCGCGGCACTTGACCACCATCGTCGAGATCGACCCGGAAGCGCGTACAGCGCGGGTCGAGCCGGGAGTGGTGCAATCGAGCCTGCAGGCCGCAGCGGCCCCGCACGGATTGCGCTTCGGGCCAGATCCATCAACACATAACCGCTGCACTATCGGCGGCATGATCGGAAACAACGCTTGTGGCCCGCGCGGTCTGGGGTACGGCAAGACCGCCGATAATGTGCTCGGGCTGAACGTGATCACCGGCTCAGGCGAACAACTCAATCTTGATCGCGCGGCAGACCATGATCACTCTGCCAGCCTGGCGACCCTGAAGTCGGTGGTCGAGGCCAATCTCAGCACCATCCGCACCGAATTCGGCCGATTCGGGCGACAGGTATCGGGCTACAGCATGGAGCATCTGCTGCCGGAGCGTCGCTTCGACGTAACGCGGTTCCTGGCAGGCAGCGAGGGCACGCTGGCGGTGATCATCAGCGCAACGGTACGGCTAATCACCGATGCACCGCACAAGATCATGATCGCGCTCGGCTACCCGACGATGGCCGATGCCGCAGACGCTGCGCCGCTCATCATTGATCATCACCCAACCGCATGCGAAGGGCTGGACCGAAGGATTGTCGAGGTAGTACGCCGCACCCGGGGCGACGCGGCCGTACCACCAATGCCTCGGGGTGACGGGTGGATGTTCGTGGAGCTGGTCGGCGACGATGTGGCCGAGCTGCGGGTACGCGCCGATGCGCTGCTGGCCGCGGCTGGAGCTTCGGATGGCTTTGTAGTAACTGATCCGGCGGAAGCGATGGCACTGTGGAAGATCCGGGAAGACGGTGCAGGTCTGGCGACCATCAGTCTGGCGCGGCCGGCTTATCCCGGTTGGGAGGATGCTGCCGTGCCGGCCAAGCACCTCGGTTCCTACCTGCGGGACTTCGACCGACTACTTGGTGATCATGGATTAGACGGGCTGCCGTACGGGCATTTTGGGGACGGCTGTGTACATGTACGCATCGATTTCCCACTGACCGAGCAGGGCGGGGCTGCCCGTTACCGGACTTTCGTCGAGGAAGCGGCCCAGTTGGTCGCCGGCTACGGCGGCTCCCTGTCCGGTGAGCACGGCGACGGTCGAGCGCGGTCCAGCCTCCTCCCAACCATGTACTCAGCGGCTGCCCTCGAGCTCTTCGGTCAAGTCAAGGCGGCCTTCGACCCGGACAACCTGCTGAACCCTGGAGTGTTGGTAGACCCTCGCCCCGTCAACGCCGACGTGCGCGCGGTGGCTCTGGCTGGTCGCGTCGACCACTTCGCCGAGGCGGTGCATCGCTGCTCCGGGGTGGGCAAGTGCCTGGCCAACACCACTGCTGGGTTGGGAGTGATGTGCCCGTCCTATCAGGCCACGCGAGAGGAGAAGGACTCCACCCGCGGACGCGCGCGTGTACTCCAGGAAATGATCAATGGTGAGGTCGTTCAGCTGGGCTGGAGGTCGCCAGAAGTGCACCAAGCGCTTGATCTTTGCCTGTCGTGCAAGGGATGTGCGCGCGACTGCCCGACAGGGATCGACATGGCCGCCTATAAGGCGCAAGTGCTTGATCACTCCTATCGCGGCAAGATCAGGCCGCGCAGCCATTACGCGCTCGGTTGGTTGCCGCGCTGGGGCCGGTTGATCACCCGGGCACGCGTCCTTTCGGGAGTTGTCAACCTCGGCACGGCGGCTCCTCGGCTGCAGAGACTGGTCAAGTGGGCCGCGGGTGTTGATCAACGCCGCTCGCTCCCCCGATTCGCTCCTCTGGCAGCGCGCAGGCGTGTTGCGACTGCTGAATCGAGCGGCCGCCCTGCGATCGTGTGGGTGGACTCCTTCTCGGACTGCTTCGCCGGGGAGGCAGTTGAAGCGGCAGTTTCGGTGCTGGCCAAGGCCGGTTACGCGCCGCGGGTCCTACAACGGCCGGCCTGCTGCGGCTTGACCTGGATCAGCACTGGCCAGCTCAGTGGGGCTCGGCGACAGCTGCGCGCCGCCGTGGATATCCTGCATCCGCTCGCCGCGGCAGGAACGCCGGTAATTGGCTTGGAACCCTCCTGCCTGGCGGTTTGGCGTAGCGACGCCTCCGAGCTACTGCCGGAGGATTCGCGAGTTGGCGAGGTCGCTGCCGGCGTGTTCACACTGGCCGAGTTGCTGGGGAGTACGCCGAACTGGACCCCACCCGACCTCGGTGGGCTAAAGCTGGTCGTCCAGCCGCACTGCCACCACGCCTCGGTCATCGGCTGGCAGGCTGATGCCACCCTGCTCGCGGCGACGGGAGCGACCGTGACTACCGTCGGTGGCTGCTGCGGCCTGGCCGGAAACTTTGGAGTCGAGAAGGGCCATTACGAGGTGTCGGTCAAAGTGGCCGAGCACGACTTGTTACCTGCCGTTGCCGCCCACCCCGAAGCCGTCGTACTCGCCGATGGCTTCTCCTGCCGGACTCAGCTCGCTCAGCTAACCAACCGGAAAGCCATCACCCTGGCCGAACTCCTCGCTAACCCCCCACCTGTCAGAACCTGAGCACCATATTTGGTGCTCAGGTTCTGACAAATCGGCTTTAAGGAGTGGTCAGCGGGTGAGGCGGCGATGGGTCACCCGGTGCGGGCGGGCCGCCTCCAGACCGAGCCGGGCGATCTTGTTGGCCTCGTAATCGGCGAAGTTGCCCTCGTACCAGAACCACTTCGCCTCGTCCTCGTCGTCACCCTCCCAAGCCAGGATGTGGGTTGCGATCCGATCGAGGAACCAGCGGTCGTGTGAGACGACCACGGCGCACCCGGGAAACTCCAGCAGGGCATCCTCCAGGGACTGCAGCGTCTCGACGTCAAGATCATTAGTCGGTTCGTCGAGCAGCAGCAGGTTGCCGCCCATCTTCAATGTCAGTGCGAGGTTGAGCCGGTTGCGTTCACCGCCGGACAGCACCCCAGCCGGCTTTTGCTGGTCGGGGCCTTTGAAGCCGAAGGAGGCTACGTAGGCACGCGAGGGCATCTCGAAGCTCGCCACTTTGATGTGGTCCAGCCCGTCGGACACCAGTTCCCACACGTTCTTCCGAGGATCGAGCCGCGAGCGGGCCTGGTCAACGTAGGAAATCCGCACAGTATCGCCGAGCAGCAGCTCGCCAGAGTCCGGCTCTTCCTCACCAACGATCATTCGGAAGAGCGTGGATTTGCCGACACCGTTCGGGCCGACGACACCGACGATCCCGGCGCGTGGCAACGAGAAACTCAACCCGTCGAAGAGCAGCCTGTCCCCATAACCCTTGACTAGCTGCTTCACCTCGAGCACATTGCTGCCTAGCCGGGGACCTGGCGGGATGTTGATTTCCTCAAAATCGAGCTTCCGATTGCGCTCGGCCTCCGCCCGCAACTCCTCATAGCGGGAAAGCCGCGCCCGGTTTTTGGCCTGGCGCGCCTTCGGGTTAGATCTTGCCCACTCCAGCTCCCGCTCCAGGATCTTTGCGCGTTTGGCGTCGCGACGGCCCTCGATCTGGAGCCGAGCCTTCTTGGTGTCAAGGTAGGTGGAGTAGTTGCCCTCGTACGGGTGTGTCCGCCCGCGGTCGAGTTCGAGGATCCACTGCGCCACGTTGTCAAGGAAGTACCGGTCATGTGTGACGGCAAGGACGGCGCCCGGATATGCCTTCAAGTGGTTTTCCAGCCACTGCACTGACTCGGCGTCGAGGTGGTTCGTTGGCTCATCGAGTAACAGCAGATCGGGCTGCTGCAACAGCAGCTTGCACAACGCGACGCGGCGGCGTTCCCCGCCGGAGAGCACGTCAACCATCGCGTCGGGCGGGGGGCAGCGCAGCGCATCCATCGCTTGCTCGAGCTGAGAGTCAATGTCCCAGGCGTCTCGGCGGTCGAGTTCGGTCTGCACCTCCCCCATCTCGGACATCAGCGTGTCGAAGTCGGCGTCCGGGTCGGCCATGGCGACGCCGAGCTCATCCATGCGCGCCTGCAGCGCCTTGACATCGGCGACGCCCTCCTCGACGTTCTCGAGTACGGTCTTGCCCTCGGACAGCGGCGGTTCCTGGAGCAAGATTCCCACGCTCGCATCTTTGGCCAGCATCGCATCACCGTTGTTCGGTTTCTCGATGCCCGCCATCACCTTGAGCAGCGTCGACTTCCCAGTGCCGTTCGGTCCGACCACACCGATCTTGGCGCCGGGATAAAACGACAGGGTGATGTTGTCCAACACGACCTTGTCGCCGAGGGCCTTGCGGACGTTATGCATCGTGTAGATGAACTCAGGCATCGAGACCGGGAAACCTTCACTAGTACGCCAACCTTGCAGACGCCAACCCTAGACGGCACCTCGCGGCGCTCAAGTACGCCAGCCACGGAGTGAGCGGTGACGCACCACCGGCGGCCACGAGCTGGCCATCGCGGCCTCGCTCGACGGGGTCGGCCGGGTCGGCCGGCCAGCCTGACATGGTGCGTCACCTGTGGGCGCGGTCCCGCCCTCGCGGATCGGATCCCGGCCCACCGCCTGAGTCCCCTCAGTCCGCCCTGACGCCGGTTCAGGACGAACCGGCGCGGACTGGCTCAGGCGGCTTGTGCGGCGCGCTCCTCCGCGCTGGCTTGTGCGGCGCGCTCCTCCGCGCTGGCTTGTGCGGCGCGCTCCTCTGCGCTCAAGCCCGCCGCTTCCATCTCGTCCTCCGGTGCCTCCCCTGTATCTCGCGCATCGCTGGACGTAGGGCGCGGTCGCCGCCGAAACACCGCGGTGCCTCGGGTCAAGTCATGACCGACCATCTCGGCCTCGAGGACGATTCGCTCGTGCGTTTGGCCGTCCTTCTCCCACACGTTGGTCCGCAACCTGCCGACGACCAGCACCGGATCGCCTTTACGCACGCTCTCGGCGACGTGTTGGGCCAATGTGCGGAAGCAGGCCACCTCGATCCAGGTCGTGTTGCCGTCACCCCAGCCATCTTTGGTTCTGATGCGCGGCGTACATGCCAGCCTGAAAGCGGACACGGTTCCGCCGCCGCGGACCTCAACCTCGGTTCCGGCATAACCGCTGATGTGTACCTGTGCCTCCATCGGCTCGTCCCTTCGCTCTCTGACAATGCGTCTTCGTCATCAAGGATGTGGACGCGACTTCAGATCATGCGGTCGATACCAAATCTGTGGATGAAGCTTGGAGGTGCTGTTCGCCTGTGGAAAGGCCCACGGACGTGTGGTCAGGGTATGGAGTCGCAGAACCTCAGACCGATTGCTTTTGTTTGTCTAACCATCCGCCTGGCAGTGCCGCGGCGATGGCATCGGCATAGGCCTGGTAGCCGTCGTCATTAGGGTGAAAAGCGTTTTGCTCGAGGAGGTTGTTGATGAAAGGCTCTGAGCTGCCAATGCCGTGTCCCGCGAACTCTTCGGTCACGTCAACGTAGTGGATATTGACATCGGCGTCATTCGCAGCACTGACAGCTTGCTCAATGGTGCTATTGAGTTGATCAATAGCCGCGTTGATTGAAGTAAACAAGGGATTGACGGGCTCAAACAGGTGCGGATAGCCAGTGACCACCACTCGCGCCCTAGGAGCCACTTCCGCCACTTCGGCATACAGGTCTGTGAGATCGCTGCCGAGCTCCGGCAGTAGGGCAAGCCTGTCGATGATCTCGGCTTCGCAACTGGCCGGCGTTTGGATACAAGCGGTTAGCAAGCCAGACAGATCCAAATTGGCGGCACCAACGGTCAAAGTCACCAGCCGCGTATCGCTGTCCAGCTCCGGCAGCTGATTGTCGACCACGTCGGAGGTGGTCGCGCCACTGCATGCGACATTGGCCTGCAAATCGATGCGACTTCCAAGGACGAGCAACGCCGGATAGCCGCCATCGCCATGCGGGCAGTTGGGGAAACTGCCAACGGCCGTTCCTGCCGCGTAGGAGTCACCCAGCGCAACGTACTGAACAATGGGCGGGCTAGCTGCAGCGGGCAGCGCGCCAACCGTCACGAATCCGGCCAGAGCTACGACGATGGTCACCAGACCAGACTGCAAACGCCCCCGAGCACTCATACGCGGGAACCTATCGCGTTCTCTCAGCTGCCGCCGGACATTTCCCCCAGTGAGGCCGACCTTTTTGGACTGCCGCTTGGCTAAGCGGCGCTACCCTCGCGCGCGCTCCAATGCCAGCCGGGCGCTCTCGTACCGCGCCTGTTCTGCCTTAACCGGCTCGATGACAAGCTCACCGGTCACCCGCGCGATGGCCGCACGCAGCGATTGCCGCGCTTTCGACGTACGCCGCCGGGCGCCGACTTCGACACCGATCCTGGCCAATCCGGCCACCAACAGCCCAGCCAGCACACCGCCAATCGTCAACACCGTTGGCGTCGGGATCCCCCACCAGGTGACTTCCGGGAGCGGAGGGAGCTGCAGGTAGGCCAGCACGAAAGACAGGCCAAGCCAGCCGAGACCTGCCACCACGGTGGCCACAAGCAGCCATTGCAACACTCGGATCATTTGCCACCACCGCCGATGCTGAGCCAGATCAAGATCGGTCGTCGCAATGGCTCGGTCGACCCGGTCCGGCAAGGCATCCTCCGCTGAGCGCGCCGCCCGCTTGATCTCATCAGCCCAGCCGCGTGTCAAGCCCTGAGCGGCGTGGTCGGCAAGCACTCGAAGTGCCGTGTCGACCCGAGCCTTCTGGACTCCAGAGGTCGCCGGCAGCGACGTACGCCCGACTTGCGAGGGATCGATCTCCTTGCGGCGTCGGCCAGCACCCAGCCGATCCAGATGCAGCCGACGCAACGGATCAGGCTTGAACTTGGCCACCCAGGCAAGAACCGGCCAGCCGGTTACCAGACCGCCCCGCAGCCGCCAGGCTTTGCCGACAGCCTCGATAACCACGGGCACGCCTGCCGCAATGGCGACTTGGGTGGTCAGCTGGTCCACGCTCGATCGCGTAAGAGGCGTCAGCTTGGTGATGCCCGAGGCAGCGCTGAGTTTGGCGGCGGCAACAGAAACGTCAGCTGCCAGCCGGCGAGCAGCCGCTTGCTTCTCGGCTACGTGCTTGGCCAGGGTCTCGCGGAGTGCCTCGATGCCCTCCCCGGTAACGGCGGAGACCGCCATGACATGCACCTTCGCCAGGCCCTCCGAATCCAGCAGCCGACGCAGATCCTTTAGACACTGCTCTCGCTGGCTCGCCGTGAGCTTGTCGACCTGGTTCAAGATGATCATCATCACATCTGCATGCTGAGCCAGCGGCTTCAAGTAACGATCATGGATGGCTGCATCGGCGTACTTTTGCGGATCGACCACCCAGATCAACATGTCGACCAGCTGCACCAGCCGATCAACCTCCATCCGATGGTCCAGCTCGGTAGAGTCATGATCAGGAATGTCCAGCAGTACGAGCCCGTCGAGCGCGGCATCCATTGTGGGATCGGTCTCCAGCGCGTGCCGGCGCGGTATCTGGAGCCAATCCAGCAGATCCTCGGCCGATTCGTCACCCCAGCTGCTCGCCATGGCATGCGCCGTTGTTGGGCGGCGTATCCCGACTGTCGCCAGCGTGGTTCCAGACAAGGCGTTGAACATGGAGGACTTGCCTGATCCGGTGGCACCAGCCAGTGCCACCACCGTGGCACTTCCGGACATAGCCAGCCGCCGGTCGGCTTGATCAACTACGCGCTTGGCCTCGGCCAGAGGGTCCGGATCGACGCGGCCCTCGCACAGCTCAACAGCTTCAGTCAACGCCCGAAGATGATCAACGAGATGCGCACTGGCATCCTTGCGGCTCAGCAATCCAAGACCCCGGCCGGCCACTATCGCAGCTCCTCTCGTGGCTGGTCGACCAGTTCAGCGTCAACGATTTCGCTGTCATCGGTTGCTTCCACAGAAGGGATCTGCGTCACGGTCGGCGCATCGATCGCTAGGCGCCGCTCAGCGGGCGGCAACGCGGCCTCCTCCGCCGCACTCTCGGGTAGACCGCTAGCCCGGGCCGACTCCACAGCGGCGGCCGACCGGCGTAGCCGTGCCGACTGGTCGGAGTCGACTGCGAGTCCATCCAAGACCTTGTGATAACGCACAAGCTCATCCGCCAGCAGCGTCTGCACTCGAGCATCAAGATCATCTTTGGCCGTCTGGGCGAGCCGTCGAATGGCCTGATCTCCAAAGACGGCCTCCAGAATTCGCTGGGCGAGCACAGCGGTGCCTCCAGCGACTCCGATCTCGGCCCCCACCAGACCGCCGGTGTGGGCGAAGACGACGATCATCAATGCAACACCGAACCCGTTCACACCAAGGGCGTAGAACCGAGCCCTGGAGCGCTTGCTCATGCCCTCGTCGGCGACCAGGTCGAGCACTGCGCCCTGCCAGTCGTGGACGGCACGTGCGGCACGCCTGTCGAAGTCGACCGAAGATCGCGACAAGTCGATGTCGGCTGCATCAATCAGCGCCCGGCCGGCGGCATGGGCCTGCCATGAGG
>JBKPBV010000159.1:0-6168 GCA_046727055.1 Actinomycetota bacterium
GCTCTCCCGTTTCCGGCGGAGCAGCGGAACATCGCCAGGGAGATCTACCGCGAGACGAAGGATCTGCCACTTATCTGCATGCACGGGCACGTGGAACCGGAGGTATTCGCCGACGACCTCCCGTTCGGCAACCCTGCGGAGCTGCTGATCGTTCCCGATCACTACGTGTTCCGCATGCTGGCCTCTCAGGGCATCGAGCCAGCTCGCCTTGGAGTACCGCGGCTCGATGGTGGTCCAGTTGAGACCGACTCTCGGAAGATCTGGCGTACCTTCTGCGAGAACTGGAGGCTCTTCCGCGGCACACCTTCGCGCTTCTGGCTGGAACACGAGCTCGTGGAGGTATTCGAGGTCGATCTGGTCCCGAGCGCCCAGACGGCTGACGCAATTTATGACCAGATCGCAGCCTGCGTGGCCCACCCTGAGTTCCGGCCACGCGCTCTTCTTGACCGCTTCAAGATCGAGGTCATCTCCACGACGGATCCGGCTACTTCAGATTTGCGGCACCATGCCAAGCTTGCCGCCGACGGTCTCGGCGAGCGCATTCTTCCGACCTTCCGGCCCGACGCCCTGGCGTACCTCGATCGACCAACCTGGCGCGCCGACATCGCTGAGCTGGCGAAGATCTCTGCGATCGACACAACGACCTACGACGGCTTTCTCAATTCGGTGCGTTCCCGCCGTGCGGCCTTTGTCGAGGCGGGCGCCCGCGCCACCGATCATGGCCACCTCCTGGCGGACACCACTCCAATGGACTGGAGCGCAGCCCGTGAGTTGTTCTTGCGCGTTCTCGACGGGGCGGAGCCGAGCCAGGCCGAGGTCACCGCGTTCGCGGCGAACATGCTCTACCAGATGGCTGAGATGTCTTGCGAGGACGGCCTCGTGATGCAGATTCACCCCGGCGTCCTGCGCGACCACAACACGACGATCTGGAAAATGTATGGGGCCGACAAGGGCTACGACATTCCCATCCAGACCGAGTTCACCCGTGCCCTGCGACCCATGCTGGACCGATTCGGCACCGACCCGCGGTTTCGCGTCATCCTCTTCACCGTCGATGAGACCGTGTACAGCCGGGAACTGGCTCCGATCGCCGGCACGTACCCTTCGGTCCGGCTGGGCGCGCCTTGGTGGTTCCTGGACTCTCCAGAGGGTATGCGCCGGTTCCGGGAGTCCGCTGTCGAGACCGCCGGCTTCTACAACACCTCCGGCTTTGTCGACGACACGCGTGCGTACGCTTCCATACCCGCTCGCCACGACCTGTTCCGTCGCATCGATGCCGGCTACCTCGCGCGATTGGTCCTGGAGCACCGGCTCAGCATGGACGAGGCGGTCGAGACGGCCATCGACCTGACGTACAACCTGCCTAAGGAGTCCTACCCCGCACCTAACGCGCGCTAGCCTGTCGAACCGCCGGCCCTGAATGCACGCCGAGCCTGTCGAAGCGCCGGTATGCACGCCGAGCCTGTCGAAGCCTCTTCTAGTGCCCTTCGACATGCTCAGGGGCACATCCCCTTCGGGCCTACTGCACGTACGGTGCGAACGGCGTCAGATGTTTCACGAAGTGGTCCGCGATGATGCGGTAGTGCTCCTCTTCGTTGTCGTTCCACACCTGGTACAACCGCGTCCCAAACTCGTCGAGGATTGCCCCGTAACCGACGTGCAAAACCTGCCGTGAGTCGACGCGGTCCATCAGCTGAGCGACCTCGGCATCGGTCGGATCGGTGGGGATTCTCGTTGGATCGCAGGAGAGGTGGTAGCTCTTGCGGTTGACCTCGAAGCTGTCGAGAGCTAGCGCAAGAACCTCTCGCATCAGATCCGGATCGTTGTGCGCGATTACGCGCAGCGCCTCAGCCCAACTCGTGCCCGCAGTCTTGAGATGCACCAAACCTTTGGTTGCCTCTGCAATCACGGGATAAGTGGAGAACTTGTCGGAGCCGGAGTGCAAGGACAGCTTGTACGGGCCCAGCGCTCGTGCAATCTGAGCATGAATCTCGAAGTCGCGCTGCAACTCGTCGATGTCGCCGATGTACTCGACACCCTTCTCGAAGCGGCCGACGAAGCGCGGCGCGAACGAGATGAAGTCCATCCCAAGGCGCTGCAACTCGCTGACCACGACGACGTGCTCGGCCGGCGTGGTCGGATAGTCGGTCTCGTCGACGGCGAACTCCACCTCGCAGTCGATGCCCTTCTCCATTAGGCGCCGGTACATGGCCATGGCGTGCGCAAGGGATGGGCCGTATTTCGCCATGGCGCGAAGGACCGACTGCTCGTCTAGCTCGATCACCTCGTGCTCGAGGTCAATGCGGCGCCCGACGTAACTCTTCGTGAAGGTCGACAAGTCCGACTCCAGACCAGCCCAGTCGAGCGCTGCCACCTTCTGCTGGATCGCCTCTGGGCCGGCGTGTTCCGCCTGGGGGTCGACTTCCGCCTTGGGATCCAGGGTGTAGAAGACGAAGCCGGCAGCCACGGTGTCGTCGACGTCTTCGAGCTGCTCCAGATGATCCGCGTCCCCGCCGACTGGCTCCGTCCAGCCCGCCTGGAAGGCACCCCACGTGGCGTCGTCAAGCACGTTGCGCGGGGTTCGGTGGCAGCGCCCCATCTCGCGGATGGACTGCTGGGCGAAGACGGGGTTGATTGCTGCGCCGACCCATTTCAGCGCTCGTGCGTGGCCGGGTGTCGCCAGCCCGAGCCGGTCGCCGAAGCCGGCTGAGGTATGTAATCCAAAGCGGGATGGCTTCAGCCAGGGCAGCGCGGACCGCAGCGCCAGCGCGTTTTCCGACGTGGTCTCGGCGACGAAACGAACCTTGCCATGGACCCGCTCCGCATTCCCGGTGAAGCCGCGGAACGCGGACTCGTCATCGGCGACGGCCACTAGCCGTTTCACACCGTCGACCGACCGTTCCAGCCAGTAGGTGGCGCCCTCGTAAGAGACCTGTGACTCCGGGTAGGCACCATCTCCAAGGAGCGCGGTGGCGGAGGGACCAAGCTCATCGGGTCGGGCGGTCATGCTGTCACCTATCTCTGGTGTCGCCACACGCTGAAGACTCAGTCGATCTGGGCTCGCGACCCGACTACCGTAGCGTACTGGAAAACGCTTTCTCAACCACTCGCCGGCTGTAAAATCGGAGGCCACCATTAGGGCTTACGAGGCATGATCTTCACACCTGGAACCACCGCCGAGAGCTCAGCGATGTCGTCCGGATCAGTCGTGACCACGACCGCGACTTCGGCTGGAACGCACGCGACAATGACATGGGCGTCAGCGATCGAGTCGGAACCCTTCTCAGCAGCGTAAAGGATTCCACCTACCTGCTTGGCAAGTTCCTCGTCGGTGATGAGTACGCGAATCTGCTCACCGCCGTACCTCCGGCTCAGAGCGGTCTCGACCTCCCGGGTCCGGGCGGTTCCTCTTGCAACCTCCGCCAACGTGACAGCGGCGCACCAGATCTCTCCTCCACGAGAGATTGTCCGTGCCAAGAGATCCCGGAGCTTTGCTCCAGCCTTGGTGTTGAGTGCGTCAAAGGCGCCAGCGTCGAGGACGACTCGGTTCACGCCGCTCCTGCAGCATTGTCGCTAGAACTGCCGAAGCCGATCTCATCGAGAAACGCCTCATTTTCCGCCTGTTCTTCGCGGGTGGCCTTACCGTATTTGGCGTCGAGCTCCGCCAGCCACTTGGCAGCGGCCTTGCGGTGATTATCCGACTCGATGGCCTGACGAAGTGAGGCATTGGCTGCCGCCGAAAGACTACGTGCGTGCTGGTGTTTGAGGGCCTCAATCAGGTCCTCATCCAACGTCAAGGTCACCCGGCGTTTGCTCATACCGTTATCTTACCTTGTCGCGCCCGTGGTTGCGACTCGTCAGAGGACTTCGGCCAGAAAGGCCCAGGCTTCGTCCTGCATGCGTAGCCAACCGACCAGCGCAGTCGACGGATCGCGACACCATCCAGGCGCTTACGGCCCTCGTCGAACACGGTCGGAGGGTCAGGAGGCCGGCGCAAACCGAGCGCGCGGCCTAGTGCTGTCCCGGCCGCATCAGCCGGGAGATAGGGCCAGCCGATCGCACTGCGGCCGGCCAGTCCTCGTAGCCGGCGATTGGATTCGGGCGCGGGCCGTCCGGCTGCTCGAACGCAGTGGTCAGCTGACGGCCTCGCTGAGCCGCACCGGACCAGTGCTGCCGCGACGTTCGATCCTGGGTCGGAAGTAGATCGCGTGGCCAGGTGCGCGGCCGTTCAGCAGGTCCCACATCCGATGCCAGGACTGCTCTCCGAGTTCCGTGCCCGGAACGGATGCGGTAGTTAGGGGTGGGGTGATATAGCGGGCAAACGGGATGTCGTCGAATCCCACGACCGAGATCTGTCCTGGCACGCTCACGCCGCGTTCGCTGAGGGCACTCATCAAACCCATCGCCACGAGATCGTTGAACGCCAGCGCGCCGGTCGCGGAGGTGGCGAGAACGCGCTCCGCGACTTCGTAGCCGTCGGAGAAGCTGACGCCGCACGGAAGTATCTGGATTGCGACGTCCGGATGATCATCGAGATAGTCGTGGATCGCCTCGATCCGACGGGCGTTCGATGCGCTCTGCGGCACCCCGGCGAGGTAAACCAGCGACCGGTGCCCGTAGCCGTACAGCAGATCGATCAGTTCCACCAGCGCCGTCCGGTGGTCAGCGGCGACTACCGGCGTGCTGACCGATCCAGCGTCACGGTTCACGAGCACAACCGGTTTGAGTTGTTCGAGCAGCGGTTGGAGATCCGCCTCGGCCATGCGCGGCGCGCAGAGCACGATGCCGTCGCAGCGCCTTCGGGTCTCTACGGCTAGGAGCTTTTCCTCGGCGACGGATTCAGCGGAGTCGGCGATCAAGATGTGATAGCCGTCGCGCGCAGCAGCGCGGCTCAATCCTCGCAACACACCGTGGAAGCTGGGGTTTTCGAGGTCGGGTACGACGACCGCGATGGTTTGCGTCTTGCCGAGGGCCAGGCTGCGGGCGAGAGGGCTGGCCGAGTAGTTGAGTTCCGCCGCCGCGGCACGGACCTTCTCAGCCATTGCCTCATCGACAGACGGGTTACCGTTCATCACCCGGGAGACCGTGGCCAGTGAAACGCCCGCGCGGCGGGCAACATCGGCGATGGTCCGCGATCGATTGTTGGGCGAGGTTGCCACGGTCCGTCCTACTCGGGGTCGCTGGCTATGCGACATACCTATCGTGTACCTTTCTGAAAGCGTTTTCTAGTCCATTGAAACCGAGTGCTCACGAAGTCCAGGATGGGAACCACTCCGACCTCCGCAACCCGCCTCGTCCTGGTCGGCGTGCGCGGGTACGGACAGGTCCACGCCGAGCGGATCGCTCGGCTCGCCGATCAAGGCCTCGTCGAACTGGTCGCGGCCGTCGATCCTGGAGTCGTACTCGATCCGCCGACCATCTACGGCGTGGATCTGTACGCGGATCTAGCGGATGCGGTCGACGCAGTCGGCCCAGTGGATATCGTGATCATCGCGGCGCCCATCGCCGATCACTTCCGACTTGCTCAGATCGCACTGACCTCCGGCGCTGATGTCTATTTGGAGAAGCCGCCAGTGGCCTCAATGGATGACTTCACCACCCTCCTCGCGACCGAGCAGGAGACAGGGCACGTCGTTCAGGTGGGTTTCCAGAGCCTCGGCTCACGAGCCCTGGAGATGCTGGAGACCGACGTCTTCGGCATCGGTTCTGTGGTCAATGTCAGCGCGGTGGGCGCATGGTCGCGGACAGCCGGCTATTGGAGCCGTTCACCCTGGGCAGGCCGTCGCAGCCTGAACGGCCGAGCGGTTAACGACGGGGTGGTCACAAACCCGCTGGCCCATGCGGTTGCCACGGCGCTGGCCGTAGCCGGCTGCCGCCGACTTGAGGACGTCGAGTCGGTCGAGACCGATCTCTACCGGGCCAACGCCATCGACTGCGACGACACGTCGGTGGTTAGAATTCGCACGACACGAAGGCTCCACGTGACGTGCGCCCTCACCTTGTGTGCACCTGTTGAGCGCGAGCCGTACGTGCATATCCAAGGCACCCTCGGCCGGGCCACTTTCGCATACACCGCGGACCGCATAGAGATCGAAACAGAGGACCGGAACCACACGGAGATCACAACACGGGTGGACCTTGTCGAGAACCTCTTGGCACACCGCCGAA
>JBKPBV010000160.1:0-8655 GCA_046727055.1 Actinomycetota bacterium
GCCTCGTACCCGGTGCGCACAGCATCGGAGTCGCGGCGCCTCTCCCACCTCACATGCTCACTCATCGCTGATTCTCCTGTCGTAGACATCGATCGCATGGCCGTGGTTCGCTTCGCACTCCTTCTGCGCGATCAGCGCTCGCTGAACCTCGGCCATCTCGGAACGCTGGGTCTTGTAGAACACCGTCAGCAGGATCACTCGCCGCGCCGATGCGAGCCAGTAGGTAATCCGGACCTGCTTTCGCTGCAGATGAAACCGGAGCTCACGGACCTTGCCACCGAGATGACGCGAGTACGGCTCGCCGAGTGTCCCGGCGTTGTCGACCAGCAGGTCGGCGTAGAACTCAGCACGGCCGTAGTCATGATCCGATAGTCCGTCCAGCTATTGTCGAACCTCCGATTCCATCTCAATGACGTACCGAGCCATCCACTTGAAGCTATATTCATCTGACGCTATAGGCAAGCCGACGCCCCGGTGTCCCGAGTCGCTTGAGCTGCGGTTGCAGCCGGCGGCGGCCCAGCGACACTGCAGGCACCGGGTGGGCGAGCCAGCCTGACCTTATGAGAAGCCCCGCGCCGGTCTGGGCTCGGCTGACGTCCGCGCGACAAGTGCTCGCAGGTCGTCTCGCACGCCAGCGATGAAGATGTCGAGGTCGGGATAGGCGTCGCGGTCGGCTACCACCATGATGTTGAACTGTCCGGCATACGAGAGCGCCCGACGGCAAGGGACACTTTCCCGATCAGCTGCACCTCGGGAACACCTCCAGCAGTCGCGACCCAGTGAAGTAGAGCGGCGCCTCCGGGCCAGGGATGTCGGCGCTGTTCACGTTGACGCGTTGCCAGGCCACGAGCTTCAGGAAAGCGCGCCCAGCGATTCCCAGGTGCGGCACCATGCCGAGGGAAGGCCGGCTCGTCGCCTTCCGTTGGGCAGTGTCCTTGGCGATCAGCCTTAGCCTCAGGACAGGATCTGAGACCCCGATCGGGAGCGGGACGACCAGCTGCCCGATCAGGTTTCCCCGTGCTCTGGCACGCGGCCCTTGGTGTAACGAGACGGGTACGTAGATCCGCAATACCCCTTCGACAGGTTCGCCGCGGCTGTTCAGGAGTCCGCTCAGGCCGCCGGCGGTCACCGTCAGACGGACGTCGTTGACTGTCGCGTCGGAGGTATGTGCGACCCCTTTAATCAGCTTGAGGCTGCTTCGGATGAGCGCGAGGTTGCGGGTCCGGGCCAGCGAGGCGGTCGAGCTGGTGGCGGGGAGCGGCCGCCCGGCGATAATCTCGCGCATTGCCGGCCATGCGGCCAGGAAGTGCCGCCCGGTGGTCACCGGGTGCGCGAGCGCGGAGAGCGTCCTGCTGAGTTGCTGTAGGCGCCGGCGTCGTTTGTCTTGGAGGAGTTCACCCTCCGTGGGCACCGGGGCCGGCGTCCATGCTCGTGGGGGTGCGGGAGCTGCATCCGGAGTTGCATCAAGGAACCTCGCAATAGTGGCTAGGCCCGCCATGCCGTTGGCCATGGCGTGGTGCATTCTCACGAACAGCCCCACCCGTCTGTCCGGCAGCCCGGTGAGGAACCACATCTCCCACAGCGGGCGTCACCGGTCCAGACGTCGCCGCCGCAACTACTCAACTGTGCGCAGGCGCTGAGCCTCATCGCCTGGCGCCGGAAGCGGAAGCGCCGCGATGTGCTCGCCAAGATCAAAGGTGGCAGCATCCACCCACAGCGGCCCACCCAGCCGTCGCGGCAGTACGTAGAGGAGCTGCCGGAACCGGGGTGCGAGATGCAGCCGCGCTGCGACCACCTCCCTGACAGCCTCGATCCGGAACCGGCCGTCTGCATCGAGCCGGCTGCTCCCGTCGAACACCGCCAGGGCACCAATGTCCTGGGGCCAGATCTTATCCGGCCACAGCATGACCTGGTCTTCTGCGGTCAGCCGTTCCATCGGCACCATCCCTGCCTTCGCCACCAGCATGGGCCAATGGCGCGGCCACGGCAGGGACGTTCGACCCACCAGATACGGGCCGCTGGCCTCCTCTTTTCCCATCCAGATTGGAGCAACGTCGGCTCCAAGATTGAGGAGCGCCATGTCCGAGCTCGACCAGCTGGAATTGAAGGCCGAAATTGGTCGGATTCTCAACCGCTGGCCCACGGCTGGCCTGGCTGTGGGAGTGGTCCGCAGCGGACGCCTCAAGTTCTTCCACGGACACGGGTTTGCCGACATCGCGTCGAATACCGCCGTTACCGAAGACACGGTGTTCCGGATCGGCTCCATCACCAGGACGTTCACGGCCATCGCCGTGATGCAGCTCTGGGAGCAAGGTCTGCTCGACCTCGACGCACCCGCCAACGACTATCTGCGCACCTATCGGCTGATCCCCGCAAAGGCAAGTTTCCGACCCGCGACGGTGCGACACTTGCTGACCCACACGGCCGGAATCCGTGAGGTTCTGCACCCTTCCGGCCTGCTCAGGATGCGAGATCTCGGCGAGACCGTGAAGCTGGGAAGGCCGCAGCCGTCCCTCGCCGACTACTACCGGGGTGGTTTCCACGTCGACGCCGAGCCGGGCACGAGATTCACCTACACCAACCATGGCTTCGCCACCCTCGGGCAGCTCGTCGCGGACGTAAGCGGAAAATCCCTCGACCGGTATTTCCGCGAACACATCTTCGACCCTCTCGGCATGGATGACACCGATCTCATCCGATCCGTGGTCACGGTAGGCGGCGGCAGTGCCTACTCCACCCCGAAAGACATGGCTCGCTACCTGACGGCCCTGCTCGGCGGTGAGACAGGCGAGCGAGGCTCAGTGCTCAAACCGGCGACAATGGCCGCCATGTTCGAACCCCACTACCAGCCTGATCCCCGAATGCCGGGCTTCGGGCTGGGGTTTCTTCCGGACGAATCTCGGGGGCCATCTCGCGGTCGAGCACGATGGGATCCTTCCCGGCTTTGACTCACAGATCTTCCTGGCTCCCGATGACCGAGTCGGTGTGATGGCCTTTGCAAATGGGGCCAGGCGTGGGATGCACTGGCTCGCGCCTGAGGTGGGGGGCCTACTGAGGCGGCTGCTCGGTGTCCCCGACGAGCTGATCCGCAGCGACGTTCCGCATCACCCCGAGATATGGGGTGACCTCTGCGGTTGGTACCGGTTCCCTACGTACCCGAGCGATCCAGCAAGGTTCGCAATCGGCGCCGGGGCTGAGGTCGTCGTCCGGCGCGGTCAGCTCATGATCCGGGCTCTAAGCCCGATTCCCGCGATGTACAAAGGCTTTGTCCTCCACCCAGATGACCACCAGGACCCGTACGTCTTCCGGATCGGGCTTCCCTGGTTCGGAAGCGGCACTGGCCGCGTCATCTTCAGCCGAGAACCTGGAGTAGGGACAACGGCGCTGCACCTCGATTTCGCGCCGCTGTTGTTTCAGAAGCAAACCGCCCGGACGAATCCGCGAATGTGGGCCACCGGAGCGCTTGGCGCGCTGGCGGTGGCCACCACTGCATCGGCCGTTCGGCGGCGAAGCAGGCAATAACCAGGAGCGAAGAGATGAGTGTCACGACCACCGACCTCTGGCGGATGAGCGCCACGGACCTCGCGCACGCAATCCGATCCAGGCAAGCGTCCAGTCGAGAAATCATCGAGTCCCACCTGCGGCGAATCGAGGCCGTGAACCCCTCGATCAATGCCGTCACGGTCGTTCTGGGCGAGCAGGCTCTCGAAGCCGCGAAGGCAGCCGACCGAACGGTCACCAGTGGCGGCGATCTACCGCCGCTGCACGGCGTCCCTTTCACTGTCAAAGAGAACATCGACCTGGTGGGTACGCCAACCACTGTGGGTCTCAAGGCCTTGGCGGGCGCGTATCCGAGTAAGGACGCTCCCGTCGTCGAGCGGATGCGGGCGGCTGGGGCGATCCCGATCGGGCGCACCAACTGTCCCAACTTCACCGTTCGCTGGCACACCGACAGCGAACTGTGGGGAGCGACCCTGAACCCGTGGGATCGGTCGCGAACCCCTGGGGCGTCCAGTGGCGGTGAGGCGGCGGCGCTCGCCACCGGGATGACGCCCTTGGGTCTCGGCAGCGACGGGCTCGGATCGCTGCGCTGGCCCGCCCAGTGCTGTGGGATCAGCGTGCTCAAGCCAACCCTTGGCCGCATCCCGCATGCGAGCACTGTCGAGCCCGTGGATGCACCGATCGGGGTCCAGCTGACGGCCGTCGAGGGGCCGCTGGCGCGGCGAGTGGCCGACCTGCGATCCGCGTTGGAGGTGCTGGCGGGGCCCAGCTGGCGTGACCCGTGGTCGGTGCCCGCGCCGCTTCGGGGGCCCGTGCTCGCCGAGCCCGTACGAGTCGCTCTCGTGGTCGACCCCGCCGGCGAGGGCACCGCAGAGCAGGTGCAAGACGGTGTTCGGAAGGCGGCCAGTGCGCTTGAGGATGCCGGCTACGCCGTGGAGGAGGTCGAGCCGCCGTCGCTTGTCGCCGCGGCGAAGGCGTTGCTGGACATGCTTAACACTCCCGAGACCCGGGCCGGGTGGCAGTGCGTGGCGCCTTCGATGCCGGCCGACACCCAGCGGTTCATGTCGGAGTTCTACGAGGTGGCCGGTGATCCGGACCCTGTGGCGACCGTGCAGAGCTTCGCCGTACGGCAGTCGTTGCTGCGGGCCTGGGGCGAGTTCCAGGAGCAACATCCGCTGATCGTCGCCCCGATCTTCACCGATCTCCCCTTCGAGGTGGGCACGGACCTGGCCGACGGTCGGGTGGCCCAGACCATCCACGGCATGCGGATGACCCTCGCCGTCAACGCACTCGGACTCCCAGCCATGGCACTTCCGGTAGGTACCGCCGGGGGGCTCCCTCAGTCGGTCCAGGTGATCGGCCCGCGTTACCGCGAGGACCTATGCCTCGATGCGGCGGCGGCGCTGGAGGACAGGGTCGGCATCATCACGCCAATCGATCCCAGGTAGCTGCCGAAGTTTTGGCGCGTCCACAAGAGCAGGACTCATGTCCCTCGAACCAGGGCTGTTCGGCTCTGTGCCGGAACCTGCAATGGCGACACGCTGGAGATGGAGGTGGTCATGATGACCGAGCTACAAGAGTTCTCGGTCGAGCAACGACGCGACCAAGCGATCGCCCGACTGAAGCAGAAGAGGGAGTTTCTGACTCACCTATTCGCCTACGTGGTGGTCAACACGTTCATCCTCGTCATCTGGCTATTCACCGGCGCGGGATTCTTCTGGCCGATCTTCCCCATCCTGGGATGGGGTATCGGGCTGGTCTTCCACGCCTGGGATGTGTATTGGCGCAAGCCGATCACCGAGGAGCAGATCCGCGACGAGATGGAGCACATTTCGTAGTCGTCGCACGACACGAATAGCTGGTGACCGAGATCGCGTGGACGGCGGCCGATGTCCCCGACCAGGTGGACGGCCTACTCGCAGCCGAAGCTGGCGACCCATTGGTCGCGTTTGAACTCGATCGCCACGCCCGGTACGCGGGTTTCACAAGCCTTGCCATCCCTGTACGCCGCAACAGAGCCGGAGGTTGTCGGCGGCGGCTCGTACGGGCCCGACGGTCCAGGACAATTGCGCGGTAACCCACTCCGGGTCCTGCCCGCACGGGAGCGCTCGGCGAGCAAATCGCCCAGCGGCTATGGGAGGTTTCCGAAAGCTCACCGGTACCCGATTCCGTTGATGGACCCATCGGCGAATCGCGCTCCTCACGCACCTGATGGCGTACCTGGACGGGTCGGCCATCGTCACCGGACGGCTACCGCCTGTGGAACCTTCGGCCCTGGTCACGGGTGTACGAAAGCGACAACAAGTACGTAGATCTGAACATTGTGTGAATGGCCCCCGCGGCGCTGTTCGGACTGGGCATCATGGCATCTCGTGCGGGGAGGCTGACGGCCGTTCCGGACCGGCGCCGTCGAGAGAGCCGGACTGTAACACTCGCGGTCGTCGGTGCGGCGGGTGTGTTCGCGGCGGCCGCGATCGCCCTGGGCGTAGTTGGCGAGCAACTATGGGGTGGCTGGTACTGGCCGGCGTTGGTGTTCGCGGCCGGTGAAAGCACGCTCTCGGTGTTCGGACCGGTGTGGCTGCTCGGCGTCGCGCAGCGACGTCTCAACCGGTCGTTTCGGTGGGCCCGTCCGGTGCTGTCGGGCGCATTCTCTAGCTGATCACCTGACGATGCTGCACCCTGAGAGAGTCGCCCTGCAGCCCCAGTCTTGCAGACCCTTTCAACGTACGCGCTGCCCCAGTCAGGCGTGACGCCCGGCCGGTCCTTTTGCGTTACCTGAAATCATGGCGTCAAAGAAGCGGTGGGCCGACCTGACACCGACCCTGCAAGCGCTGATCCTCGCCTTGGCCTCCGTGGAGTTGGCTTTGACCGCAACTGCGCTTGTCGACCTCGCCCGGCGGCCCGCCAGTCAGATACGCGGACCCAAGCCACTCTGGCTGCTCGGCTGCTTCGTCCAGCCTGTCGGGCCACTCGCGTACCTCGTGCTCGGACGACGGGCGCGCTGAGACAAATTGAGGAGGCGACCATGAGCGATTCCAGACGTTCCTCCTATCGTCAGCGCGGCGTGAGTCAGGCCAGCGCAGGCGGGGCAACGCTGTCTATGGTCTAGGCCTGATCGGCGCGCTTGTGTTCTTCTGGCAGCAAGCCGACTCGTTCGGCAAATACCTGCTAGCCATCCTCAAGGCTCTGGTCTGGCCAGTATTTCTGGTGTACGAGGTGTTCCAGGGCCTCCACATCTGACCGGGGCGGTACGGGCGCCGCCGCGGTCACGGATGCGCGGGACACCGCCCCGGAAGAGCAGCAGCTCGAGTGTCAGCTTCGAACTGCTTCGGGGGGCATGTTGAACTCGACACTTTCGTGGACGAACCGCCCGCGCACGTACTCAAACTCGCCGCTGTCAAGGTGCCAGATGGCATGCCCGCCGGTCGGTAGCCACCGGCCCTCGTGATTCAACCAGCCATCGATCGGCGTGCTCCAACGAGCCCGGGTCAACCCACCTGGAAGAGCTGCCCAACGATCGGTGGTGCTGAAGTCGACCATGCGGCCCTGCGCGTCGACGAAGACCCGTGAGGTCGCGCTGATGCGTCTGTCCGAGATGGTGACGTCGAATGAGTGGTCGTCGACCGCCGCCCAGGTGACGGCTGGCGTGAGGAGCATGGACGGAGCGAGCATCAGGGCGTCGTTGACGTAGGTGGTCAGTTCGCCGATGTCGATTTCTTGTCCCGAGCCGTCTGCCACAGTGATTAGGCCAAGAAGCTTGCCCTGCATGCGGCCCTGCCCGGCCCGGTAGACGTCGACACCGAACATTGGCAACACGCCAGCGAAGTCGATACGCATGTAATAGATACGCGCTGGAACCAGGGAGGTGTTGTATTGCCAGGCTTCGCACGGCATGAACTTCTGCCCTGGCCGCTGTCTGAACTCGCCGACGAAACGGGCGCGGAACGACCAGTCGCGGGGCTGGCCAACCACACCCCTAAACCGCAGGTATCGCTGGGCGGTGCTGGGAAGACTGGCGATGTCCTCCTCCGAGACTGGTGCAGTCTCAACTGAACCTGCCGGAAGGCTCAGCCGATCGACACGCGCCTGGAAGCGGCGGCGCATGCCGAGGCCAAGGATCCGCTCCCTAAGAGTCATTGAGTTGCCGCGTTTGGGGGTGACAGTGGTGACCTGCCGGACGACCTCAGCACCGCGCCAGATTCGGCCCGTCGTTTGATCCCGCGCAGCATCCCGCCGGTCATAACGAAGTCGGCCGGGATGATCGTTGCCAGATAGGTCGCAGTCAGCCATCCCGGCGCGGTTCGGCCGCGGACCCGCAGCTGCAGCCGAGTTCTGCTGCCGGGGAGCCCGGTGAGCCGGAAGCTCCACGTCCAATCGATCTCGGCACCGAACTTCTCCCGCCACGTCGGCGGGAGATGCGTTGTCGAGCGCAGCACCAGTGTGTGCGGCGCGTCGACCTCCACCACGACATACTCTGCCGTGTCGGGTGGGCCGTCGGGGATGGTGTCGCCCACGCCGAGGTTGCGCAGCAGAGCAGGGTCGAGGTGGTCCAGACTCGGCCAGTTTTGCGGGAAGAGCAGCCGATCAACCCATTCCGGCGTGTACCAGCCGCCCAGGTGCCAGCCCATCTGCGTGAGCCACGGCCATACGTCCGCTGGCTGGGCCTCGATGGTGATCGCGTGGTTGGTCAGGATGTGCGGCTTCGCGACCAACTCGTCACCCGGCATCCGCATCCGCCGCTCCTCCGCGGTCGAACCTGCCCGGCGACCCAGGACCTGCAGCACGCCATACCCGGCGAGTACCGATCCGAGCACGTACCAACCGAGCCGCGCCATCGACATCACCTCCAAACCGGTTCCAGGAAGCCCGCGCTTAATCCAGAAGGGGGATCGAAGTGCCCTCCGACGGTCCTGGGTCCACGCTCAATCTGGGCGGGTGCGGTGTAGACCACGCCCCGATACCGTCCGCGGCACGAAGCGCACGGGAAGCGAGCTGGCTGACCCGGCCCAAGGAACGGGTGGCCGGCGAAGCTCCTCATACGCCGCCGTCGCCGCGGCATCCAGCCGGCTGATCGTGCCGTTCATCAATACGCTCCAGGCGATCTGGAAGTCATCGGCGTGATAGTCCACTTCGAAGGCAACCGGAGCATCCATC
>JBKPBV010000161.1:0-4057 GCA_046727055.1 Actinomycetota bacterium
GCTTCTAGCAGCGATTCGTCCGGGACGAAGTAGGGGCTGGTGAGGGAGAGACGGTGCTGAGATCGATGCACAAGGGCGGTGAAGAGTCGGAGATTGGGGATCGTCAGGTATCCCGGCCCGGACGGAAGCAGCTGCATTGCCTGCTCACCGACACTGTAGTTCTCCGGCGGAATGATCTCCTCCAGTAGGCGCTGACCAGTCTCGGTGTACCAGTCGAGGGCGAACACCGCGTCCAGCGAGGAGACGATCTGGCCGCTCAGCTTGATGTTGAGATCGTGCCAGTTTCGACCGATCTTAATGTTCTTCCTTGCCAGATAACTGGCGTCGATCATGTTCTGGGAGCCCATAAATCCGACCTCACCGTCGACCACGAGCAGCTTGCGGTGGTTTCGCAGATCGGGTCGCCGCGTCGGTTCAGCCGGACCATACTCCCCATCCCGATCGGCAGTTCGGAGTTGGTCGGCGGCAGATCGGCTGTGTGCTCCAGGATCACTTGGTTGGCCTGGGTCTGGACCCGCTCCCGGCGACCACGCACAAATGGGCTGCCGATGAGGACGAACAGGATCAGCCCGAACACCGGCGTGACGGTGATTAGCAGCAGCCAGGCCAGCGAGGATGACGGTCGACGATTCCGCGGGATCGTGCCGAGCGCGATGATCTTGATCACTAGATCGATAAGGAGGACCGTCAGTGGAAGCCACTGGAGGACGATCGTCATTCCCACCACCTCGATCAGTCGTGCGCGGGCCGTCAGCCGGTTCGTTGACAGGCCGCAATTTAGTCACCGGCGGACCGACGTGCCGCTCGGTCCTGGTCGGCGCACGGGTCGGTGACGCTCGCAGCCGCGGCACGATCCGGGGTGCGACGCCCGTCGGCAACGACTCTCCGCGGTGGCCAACGCGAAGGCGAGCACGGCCAGGGCGGCGCCCTCGGCGAGCGGCAATGTCGAGGATGAGCCTAAGCAGCGGACAGATCTAGACAAATGGGCGAGTGCGACCCCCGCGGGGCGCGATCTGAACCATGCGTCCCCGCCCTTGGGAGCCGGCTCCTCGGCGAACCGCTTGTAAATCTTCCTGCCATTGCCGCTCCCTTGATCAATTGATCGACTGACTCAACTCCGTCGGGCAGCCGAAGCCATCAGAACGGTGTGGAAAGCCGCCGAACCCTCAGCCGACGTCGAGACCCAGCCCACGTCGACACTTCTGTTCAGGCGGCACGGAGGCGGCGGATTCGGCAGCCGGTGGGAACGGCGGGCGAGCAGCCCCGCCTGGCTGACAAAACACGCCGCCGGTGGCGGCGTAGAGCGCGAGCATCCCGAGGTTGAACCGTGTCGTAGGCCACGGCCACGGCGGCGAACCCGACACCGCTGATGGTGGACAGTGCGCCTGCGCGTGAACAACTGGAGGTTCGCAAGCTCCTGCCCCAGGTCGATCGCCGCTCGCATCATCGTGTCAAACTCGTCCACCACCACGGTGGGCGAGTAGGCGGTAGAGCCTCGTCGCGGTCCTCGACAAATCCGGCCAGAACCGCATGAGCTCGAGGTCGTCCAGTACCTTCGCCTGCGCCCCCGCTGTGGACAACTTTTGACGACGACTGGCGTTCCGTCTTTCAGCGACGCCCGGTGAGCCTGGGCCACCGATGCTGAGGCCATAGGCGTCGCCTCGAACGTACCGAAGGCGTCACCAACATCCACGCCGAGTTCGGCCTTGATGGTCGACTCGGCGGAGCCGGGCGGGTCGGGGGCACATTCGACTGCAACTGAGCAAGCTCAGCCGCGACGTCGTTGCCGACCAGGTCCGGATGGAGGCTCAGCATCTGGCCAAACTTGATCCAGGTGGTGCCAAGCTCACTCAAGGCTCCGCGGAGCCGCTGCCCCGAGGTCAGGGCAGCGAGATCTGGATCCGCGATCCGGGCAACGAGCGCGCGCGCGAAGTCCGGTGTCGAGAGCGGCTGCGGCGTGATCGGCCAGCCGAGCGAACCCGTACCGGGCGAGGACGTCAGCAATCTCCTTGATGCGATTTTGGTGACGGAAGAACACACCAGCAATGTCGTCTGACCCGTTCGTTTCTCGATTCTCGCGCGCACCCTACGGCGGCGCCCACCAGGCCGTTACCAGTGCGGGTTGACAGCGGCGATCATCGCCAGCTGAACCGACAGCTGTCGGGTGCCGGAAGATGCAATCTCGACCTGGCAGCCGAGCTGATCTACGTGCCGGCGATCCTGGCCCGTTCATCTGCGTAGACACGCGCGTCCAGCGCATCGAGCACAGCCAGTTGCGCGTCGTAGACCATCCAGACGGCGTAGTCGATGGCGTCGGCTGCATCCTGCTCGGCCCAGTCCGCGTCCGTGGCCGCGGCCTTGGCGTCCAACTGATCGGCCCGCTTGTTGATCTTCGCCTTCACGTCCTCTCTCCTGGCTGCAGCATCGGCCTTCATCTGGGCCCACTTGCTCTGGGCTCGATCGGCGGTCTCCTCAGCTTGCTGCTTGGCGTCCTCCATGGCCTGAGTCGCGTCGTCCTGTGCCTTATCGACGCGCTGCTTGAGTTGGTCGCGGTTCTCCGCGGCTGCCGCCCGCGCGGTCTCCACGGTCTCGTTGACCTTGGCTTGAAGGTTTTCGAGCTTTGCGGAAAAGTCCATCGGTGCTCCTTCCGGGCGCTGATGCCGATCGGAATGTCGGACGCTTATGACCAAATCGCTTCTTCACCTTGCGTACAACCAGACGTTGACCGAGCAGTGCGGGCTTCCAGGCGCATGGCTGGCCCCCACTCACCGCTTGCCGGTTGGTCGGCTGCTTTGATCCGCCGCGCCGCCAGGCGAATCGGCGGCGAGCTGCTCGATGGCGTCGAATCGGGCAATCATGCCGCGGGCCGCCGTCGCCTCGCACCAACTTCCAGACGATGTTGAAGGTCACGCTGATACCAGGTCGGCCACCGCGCGGCCGCCGCAACTGCAAGGTTGTGCTGCAGTTCCAGGCCCTTTCCCCAGCGGGAGATGGCCTTCAACAGCTACACAAGATCGTCCTGCATTACCGCTTCCAGAACTTGGGCGTCTGTACGAGGTCACCCCCCAAGGGTGATGACCGCTCCTGGCGCTTGAGGGAATGTGCCTTTCATCGGGGCTGGTGCCACTCCTAGGAGCGATCATGACTGCTAGCACGCCATCCCGAGATAGCACCGCCGAGCATGGCCGGCTCGCTCAGGCCACTGGACGGTTGGAAGATGGTCTTGCTGAAGCGAACCTCTGGTACGAGTGGGGCCCATATCTCTCCGAGCGTGCCTGGGGCACCGTGCGGGAGGATTACAGCGACAGCGGTGATGCCTGGAGTTTCTTTCCTCATGATCATGCGCGATCCCGGGCGTATCGATGGAATGAAGACGGTATGGCCGGCTTGTCTGACATTCACCATGATCTTTGCTTTGCGTTGGCCCTGTGGAACGGCGTCGACCCGATCTTGAAAGAGCGGATGTTCGGCCTCACCGGGCCGCAGGGAAACCACGGCGAGGACGTCAAGGAGTACTGGTGGTATCTGGATGGTCTGCCGAGCCATGCCTGGCTGCGCTGGAGGTATCACTACCCGCAGGCGCCGTTTCCGTATCAGTGGCTCATCGATGAAAACGGCCGCCGTTCCCGCGACGAACCCGAGTTCGAGCTCATGGACACCGGTGTCTTTGATCATGGGCGTTACTGGGCGGTGGAGGTCGCGTACGCGAAAGCCTCGCCTACCGAAGTGCTTGCCAAGATCACGATCAAGAACCATGCCGCCGACGAGGCGACTATCTCGGTGTTGCCGACACTGTGGTTCCGCAACACCTGGCGGTTCACCGGTGGCGTGGTCCCAAGACTGTCCCTGGATGGCGGCGGCATCGCTGTTGATCATCCGCGGTTGTCCGGCTATCGATTGGATGCTGCCCCTACGGCGGATGGCAGCCGCTCGCACGCGTTGTTCTGTGATAACGAAACCAACTATCCCCGGCTGTTCGGCGCTACTGCCATCACCGATTACCCGAAAGATGGCATCAATGACCATGTGATCACTGGGGCGAACACGGTGAACCCGG
>JBKPBV010000162.1:0-9129 GCA_046727055.1 Actinomycetota bacterium
GGCTTTGTCAGTCGACAGGAGTCCCTGCTTGGCCGGGTTTCAAGCATCTTAGGTTTGCTACGCCCGCCCGTGCGCCTCCCCGAACCTTCCTTCGGCGCAGCGCGCTCAGACGTTTAGCTGATCGCCTGGTTGGTCGCGACCGTCCTCGGTGATCATCTCCTGCTGGTCGCGGCTTGTGTGCGGAGACCTGGTCTTCCGACAAGGCCGCGGAAGAGGTAGCGAACATCCCTCGCACCAGCATCGGCCCCTTCCGTTCGGGTTCGCTGCCAAGATCCCGCCCCAACGATGGAGGGAGCGGGGCGGCAGGGCCGGTGAAGGACGTAAGAATCTTGAACCTTGGGAATCACAAACCGCACTTGAGCGCTAAAGGTAACCGCGGTCGTCCTGAGCCGTTCCCCGTTGCCCCGCGACCGTGAGTCAAACAACGATCTTTGGTCGCGCAAGTCACGTACGAAAGAGTGAGTCCGATGCTGGTTGCGAGGGATGTGGAGGTGCGCGCGGGTGCGCGTCTTCTGCTGGAGCATGCCTCGTTTCAGGTGGCGGCCGGCGACAAGATCGGCATGGTGGGGCGTAACGGTGCCGGCAAAACTACGCTGACAAAGATCCTGTCGGGAGAGGCCCAGCCGGCCAGCGGGACGATCAACCGAACGGGCACGGTCGGGTACCTGCCGCAAGATCCACGAACCGGCGATCTCGATGTGCTGGCCAAGAACCGCCTCCTGTCTGCCCGGGGGTTGGACGCAGTCGTTGATCGGCTGCGCCGCGCCGAGCTGGCGATGGCCGACGACTCGCCGGAGGTCCGGGACCGGGCGATGGCCGCGTACGCTCGTGCTGAAGCCGAGCTGGCGGCTGCTGGTGGGTACGCGGCAGAGGCAGAAGCGGCAAGGATCGCAAGTAATCTCGGGCTGCCCGAGCGCGTCCTGCACCAGCCGATCAGGACCCTTTCTGGCGGTCAGCGACGGCGAGTTGAGCTGGCCAGGATCTTGTTTTCCGGAGCCCAGACGATGTTGCTGGACGAGCCGACGAACCACCTCGACGCCGACTCGATCGTTTGGCTGCGCGACTTCCTAACCGCCCACACTGGCGGCTTGCTCGTGATCAGCCATGACGTGGGGCTGTTGGAGCGATGCGTCAATAAGGTGTTCCACCTCGACGCCAACCGCGCCGAGCTCGACATTTACGCGATGGGGTGGCAGCGCTACCTGCAGCAGCGTGAGACCGATGAGAAGCGCCGGAGACGCGAGCGAATGAACGCCGAGCGTAAGGCTGGCCAGCTTTTCAGCCAGGCGGGCAAGATGCGTGCCAAGGCCAGCAAGGCGATGGCAGCGCACAACATGGTCAGGCGCGCCCAGCGGTTGTTGGCCGAGACTGATGGCGAGCGGTCTCGGGACCGGGTAGCCAAGATCAAGTTTCCAGAGCCAGCGCCCTGCGGGAAGACGCCGCTAACGGCGACCGAACTCAGCAAGAGCTACGGATCGCTTGAGGTGTTTACCGACGTTGATCTCGCCATCGACAAGGGCAGTCACGTTGTCGTTCTCGGTCTGAACGGCGCTGGCAAGACGACGCTACTGCGCATCCTTGCGGGCTTGGAGGATCCCGACACCGGCGAAGTCGTGGCGGGTCACGGTCTGCGCGTCGGCTACTACGCCCAAGAACATGAGACCTTAAATGTCGGCCGTTCCGTGCTCGCGAACATGAAGACCGCTGCACCGGACGTTGGCGACACCGATGTCCGCAATATTCTGGGCTCCTTCCTCTTTTCAGGGGACGACGTCGAAAAGCCGGCGAGCGTACTGTCAGGCGGTGAGAAGACCCGGCTGGCATTGGCGATGTTGGTTTGCTCAAGCGCCAACGT
Source organism: Actinomycetota bacterium (assembly GCA_046727055.1). Taxonomy (GTDB): domain Bacteria; phylum Actinomycetota; class Actinomycetes; order Propionibacteriales; family Propionibacteriaceae; genus Microlunatus. The sequence continues at coordinate 1,856 of JBKPBV010000162.1, forward strand.
GCTGCTGCTCGATGAGCCGACGAATAACCTCGATCCGGCATCGCGTGCCGAAGTGCTCTCCGCGATTAGGCGTTACGCCGGCGCCATCGTCCTGGTTACTCACGACGAGGGAGCTGTGGACGCACTCGACCCTGATCGAGTGTTATTGCTTCCGGACGGTCTGGAAGATCTTTGGAGTGCGGAATACGCCGAGCTGGTCGCCTTGGCCTGATCAAACAGTTGATCATCCTTTGGCCTGGATCAGATCCGGGACCGGAGATCATCTGGTCGCCGCTCCGGTGATCAAACCACCTCACTCAATTGATCAGGCGGAAACCGCCCAAACGTGCCAAAAACGTGCTAGAAATGGGTGATCATTGATCTTGAAGTGTCGATCATTGTTTCTGGCAGACGTCGTCGCCCAACCGCGATGACCTCAAAACAAAGGGAGGCGCAGTGGCCAAGGCATTGGCTAAGGGTTCACGCATCACCGGGGCGCAGCGCACAACGCTTGCTTCCCAGTACGCCAAGCGGTACGCCGCTGGCGACAGCATCCGGAAGATCGCTGATGACGCCGGACGTTCCTTCGGGTTCGTGCACGGTGTTTTGAAGGAAGCCGGGGTTGAGCTGCGAGGTCGCGGAGGCGCTACCCGTGGTGTCAGGAAGGCGACGTCGAGTACCTCGGCAAGGAAGGCTGCGACGGCTCCTGCAAAGAAGGCAGCCGCGAAGAAGGCTCCTGCAAAGGCCGCCAAGGCTCCGGCGAAGAAGTCGGCGGCCAAGAAGACGACGGCGAAGAAGTCCACCGCTAAGGCTGCCAAGGCCCCAGCCAAGAAGTCGACGGCCAAGAAAGCGCCTGCCAAGAAGACCACCGCCAAGGCTCCGGCAAAGAAGGCCGTGGCCAAGAAGGCCCCCGCAAAGAAGACGACTGCGAAGAAGGCTCCTGCCAAGAAGCGGTGATCGCGAGTAATCTTCGAAGGCCCGGCGCAGTCGCGACCGGGCCTTTGCGCTGCTGGGAGATCGTGAGCTCGGAATAGCCTGGGAACTCAGAGCATTCCAAAGCAGCGGAGGAAACCATGTCGAACTGGGGACTGATGCGGCGTATGTCGCAGGATCCCGATATCGCGCAGCATCAGCTACGCCCTGGCGTTGTGTGGCGCGTCCTACGGTTCGCGAAGCCTTACCGGCTGCTGATCACGGTTTTTGTTGTCCTGGTAGTGATGATGTCCGCTCTCAGCGTGACACCGCCGCTGCTATTCAAAGAGATCATTGACGACGGCATTCTGCGGGGCAATCGACAAATTGTGATCATCCTGAGTGTGACAGTCGCCGCTCTTGCTGTGCTGCAGGCGGTGCTGAATCTGGTTCAGCGGTGGTTCTCCTCAACAATCGGTGAGGGCTTGATCTTTGACCTTCGCACCCAGGTTTTCGACCACGTAGTCCAGATGCCGATCGCATTCTTCACCAGGACCCAGACCGGAAAGCTGGTATCGCGGCTCAATTCAGATGTGATCGGTGCACAGCAAGCGTTCACCTCGACACTGTCGACAGTACTGTCAAACTTGATCAGTCTGCTGCTGGTGCTTACAGCCATGATCGTCCTGAGCTGGCAGCTCACCCTTGCTGCGCTGATCATGTTGCCCATCTTTCTCATACCGGCCAAGATCGTGGGCCGCAAGCTGGCAGATTTGACACGTCGCCAGATGCAACTCAACGGTGACATGTCGGCGACTATGACCGAGCGGTTTAGCGTCAGCGGAGCACTGCTGGTCAAGCTTTTCGGCCGGCTTCCCGAGGAGCACAACCGGTTTGCCGAACACGCGGGAGCGGTCCGCGATGTGTCGGTCAAGATCGCCATGAATGGCCGGTTCTTCATTACATCGCTGGGTTTGGTGGCGGCATTGGCAACTGCGCTCGTGTACGGCGTGGGTGGTTCGCTGGCTATCGACGGCGTCCTTACGGTCGGCACCCTGACGGCTTTGGCCGGGCTGCTCACGCAGCTTTACGGGCCACTGACCCAGCTCACTAACCTCCGCATCGACGTCATGAATGCCCTGGTCAGCTTCGATCGAGTCTTTGAAGTGCTCGACCTCGTGCCCAAGATCCGCGACGCCGAGGACGCAGACTCAGTCATGGGGCCAGCTTCGGTGAGCTTTGATCATGTTTCGTTCAGCTATCCGACCGCTGGTGAGGTCTCATTGGCGAGCCTGGAATCGATTGCCGGACTCGATCAACGGCCGAGCGGGGAGGTTTTGCACGATGTCACCTTCAGCGCCGCGGCCGGCCAAACCGTGGCGCTTGTCGGCCGATCCGGGGGCGGTAAGACGACGATCACCCATCTGATAGCGCGGCTCTACGACGCGACGTCCGGGACAGTCTCGGTTGCGGGCACCGACGTCAAGAGGCTGAAGCAGGATTCACTGCGCGCCACGGTTGGCTACGTCACCCAAGATGCACACATGTTCCATGACACGATTCGCGACAACCTCCGATACGCCCAGCCAGACGCCAATGATGCCGAGCTGTGGGAAGCGCTGGAGGCAGCACAGCTCAAGACGCTGGTGGAGAACCTTCCCGACGGACTGGACACCGTGGTCGGCGAACGCGGCTACCGGCTGTCCGGTGGTGAGCGGCAGCGTCTGGCCATCGCCCGTCTGCTGCTGAAGGCTCCGCCGATCGTGGTGCTCGACGAGGCCACTGCGCACCTGGACTCAGAATCCGAAGTCGCTGTTCAGCGAGCGCTGGATCTCGCCATGGAGGGGCGTACCAGCATCGTCATCGCCCACCGGCTGTCGACGATCCGCAGCGCCGACTTGATCATTGTGGTGGACCAGGGTCGGGTTGTGCAGCGCGGCCGTCACGAGGAACTAATGGGCGAGGGCGGGCTGTATGCCGAGCTCTACCGCACCCAGTTTGATCAGAGGGCGCGTTGGGCCCCACCCTCAACCGGGATCACCGAGCCGGTGAGGTAGGACCCGGCGGGGGAGAGCACGAAGGCTGCGACGCGCCCGAACTCTTCGGGCTGGCCATAGCGGCGTAACGAGATGCTCGCCTCGGCGCTAGCTCGTGCGGCGGCAGGATCCGCCTTGAGCGAATCCAGGTATTGGGCGCGTTCGGTCTCGATGGCTCCAGGCATCAGGCCGACCACCCGAGTCCCCTGCGGGCCGAGCTCGTCAGCGAGCTGCTTGACCAGCATGGCCAGCCCTGGACGTAAGCCATTCGAGATCGCAAGTCCGGGGATGGGTGCCTTCACAGATGTCGACAGCACCCAGGCGATGCACAGATCGCTGGCTGTGCCATGCCTGACCACAGCGCCGCAGACACGCAGCGCCGCCAAGAAGACCGATTCGAACGCGCCACGCCACTGCTCATCGCTGGTCTCCAGGACCGATCCAGCTGGCGGCCCGCCAACGCTGATCAGAGCGCCATCGAGTCGGCCGAAGGCGTCCAGCGCGAGAGCGCAGGCTGTTTCTGCAGTATTGGCATCAGTGAGGTCCGCCGCAAGTGCAACAGCCCGATCCGGCCCCATAGAGCTCACCGCCTCGGCCAGCATTTCGGCCCGCCGAGCGACCAGCACGACGCGGCCCCCCTCGGCGATGAGCTGCTGCGCTGTCGCGCGCCCGAGCCCAGTGCTGGCAGCCGTCACGACGAACGCACGGTTCGCAAGCCCAAGATCCATGATCAGATCCTCACACCGTCACGCGAGCCTCGGCAGCATCTTCGCGCTCTTCGCGTCTGGCCCGTAGATCACTCCTGATGAAAACAACGATGCCGGCCACACCGATCATGGTGAACATGAACCATTGCACGGCGTACCAGAAATGCGGGCCCTCGGAGAGCTCCGGCACCGGGATCGGCTGAAAGCCCCCCTGCTGTTCCGGCTGGACGCTAAGCAGGCCGATGTAGCCGGACTTGATCTCGTAGGGCAACGTCGCTGCTATGGCGTCTGAGTTGATCAAGCGCATCTGATTGTCGACCGGCGTCGTGGCGGCTCGCCGACCTTTCTCGTTGCGACGTACGTGTCCCACAACGATCACGTCGCCACCCGGCGGCGCCGGCGCCACCGATGGGATTGGGGCTCCGCGCTCCCGTGGGATGAATCCGCGATCCACCAGCACGACGCCGCTCGCGGTGCGCAAAGGTGTCACGACCTCGTAACCGTCAGCATCACCATTGGTGCGGTAACGCACGATGAACTGGTGGTCCGCGTCGAAGGTGCCCCGAGCCTCGACCCGCTGCCACTGATCCGCGTCAGTGATCGGATGGCTGAAGACCTGTTCGTAGGAGTGGAGCGGTTTCTGCTCGTTGGCGATGGTTGCGGCGTTACGTTCCTTGCGCTGGGCTAACCGGTCGAGCTGCCACTGGCCCAGGTTGAGGAAGACGACGCCGAGCACGACGACGAAGATGATCAGCAATGCCCAGCGGAGCCACAAGCGGCGCACGCAGCCAGGCTAGTCGGCTGCTTCTCGGTTCAGCAGGAGCGTCGTGGCCGTGGTCAGCGCGGCACCGCGCCCGACGACTATCCCGACAAGGAAAGTGCTGAGGGGCGCGGCTTTCCGTTCCACCTCATGCGCGGAGTCCCGAGCGAGGTCCAGCACGATACGGACCGCGTCGTCGTCCATCGCGACGTCGCTGGTCTCCAGCTCGGCGGACAAGGTGGACAGCCATTGCTTGAGTTTCATTGATTCGGTGCTCCTCGGCGGGGCTTCATGCAGCCCTGAACTGTACCGATGCTGAACGGATCATCTGGTCGGCGGACGGGCAAATTAGACTCCGCATATGACCACGCTGCTTCCGTTCCCGCGGTTACGCCCTGCGGCTTCCGCGCATGCGGAGGTAGCAGGGCGTGATCAACTCGTGCTTGCGGATGCCTATGGTCGAGTTGCGACTGACCTGCGGGTGTCACTCACAGATCGGTGCAACCTCCGCTGCGCCTATTGCATGCCACCGGAGGGGCTCGACTGGCTGCCCGGTGCTGATGTCCTGACAGACGATGAGATGCTGCGATTGATCACGATCGGCGTTGAGCGACTCGGTATAACGACGGTGCGGCTGACGGGTGGCGAGCCGCTGTTACGCAAGAACCTCGAGATGCTGGTTGCTGGTATCGCGGCGCTCACGCCCCTACCAGAGATCGCGCTGACCACCAACGGCATCGGCCTTGCCAGGCGTGCAGAGAACCTCGCCTCAGCGGGACTAAGGAGAATCAACGTCTCGCTCGACACCCTTGATTCCGACACGTTTGCCAAGATCAGCCGGCGGCGCCGCCTGGACGACGTGCTCGCCGGAATCGCGGCAGCACGCGAGGCTGGATTAAATCCCGTCAAGATCAACACCGTGTTGCTGCGCGGTATCAATGATCATGAAGCGTTCGACCTGCTGCGCTGGGCGATGGCTGAGCAGGTCCAGTTGCGGTTCATCGAGCAGATGCCACTGGATCCGCAGCACGGCTGGAAACGGGACGAGATGATCACTGCAGCAGAGATCAAGCAGAGCCTCAGCCAGCATGTCGAGCTGTTCGAGGACCCCGAGGATGCGCTGACCCGGGGGAGCGCACCGGCGGAACTCTTCCGGGTGGCTGGTACCGGATACTCGGTCGGGATCATCGCGTCTGTGACCAAGCCATTCTGCGGCTCCTGCGACCGGGTTCGGCTGACAGCCGACGGCCAGATCCGGAACTGCTTGTTCGCACGTACCGAGTCCGACCTGCGTACGCCGCTGCGCAGCGGCGCGAGCGACGCGGAGCTTGCCACCCTGTGGGTTGCCGCCGTCGCGGGAAAGCAGCCCGGCCACGGCATCAACGATCCAAGCTTCCTGCAGCCTGACCGGCCCATGTCGGCCATCGGCGGCTAGTGACCGAGGGTCACTCGAGGGGCAGTACATCCTTCAGGAAGCCGCGGGCTGAGAGGAACTGCGCCAGGGACTCGCGATGATCATCGCAGGCCAGCCAGTGCTTACGACGGTCGGCGGTATGGATCTTCGGGTTGTTCCACTGCAGGTCGTACGAGGCAGGCTGCCGGCATCCCCGAGCGGAGCAGATCAGGCCCTCAGGATCTTCGGGCAGCGGGTCGACGCCGCTAGGCGACACGCTCATTCGGCCGCTTTTGACTGACGTCCTCCTCCTCGATGACCTCCGCGCTGCTCGCCTGGTCATTGTGACCGGTGGTGAGCTGTGGGCGGTCGCTGGGCAAGGCGTGGGTCATCTTGCCGGCGCGAAAATGCTGGTTGACCTGGTTCGCCGCGATGACTGCGATGAGCGGCAATACCACGGCGCACGCGAATAGCACCCAACGGAAAGCGCCGGGCACCCAGATCATGGCGATGAAGCAGGCGGCGCGGAAGGCCATCGTGATGGTGTACCGACGGATCCGAGACGCCATCTCCTCACTGGTGGCCATCCGGGCATCGGTGATCAGCGGGGCTGAGCCGCGGCGGCCCGGCTCGGCGGTGGGTGTCTTCGCGCCCACCTCGCGATCGGTCACCACGTCAGACTACGCCTGCTCGCGACGATCCGGTGTAGTCGATAGCGTGACCCCGTGAATCCATCGCGCGTTGTTCTGGTGACCGGTGGCAGCAGAGGAATTGGCCGGGGGATTGCCATACGGATGGCAAAGGCGGGCCATCGCGTAGCGGCCACGTGCCGCACGGGGGAAGTTCCCGACAACGTGCTGGGGGTGCAATGCGACGTAACCGATCCGGACCAAGTGGATGCGGCGTTCGCCGAGGTGGAATCGAGCCTAGGCAACGTCGAGGTCCTGGTCGCGAACGCAGGCGTCACCCGCGACACATTGTTGATGCGGATGTCCGACGATGACTGGAATCAGGTGATTGCGACAAATCTGACCGGAGCGTTCCGCGTAGCACGTCGGGCTGCCCGATCGATGATCCGAGCCAGGTTCGGGCGGATGGTGTTCATCTCTTCAGTGGTCGGTATGGCGGGCTCGGCCGGGCAGGTGAATTACGCGGCGTCGAAGTCCGGTCTGGTTGGCATGGCACGCTCCTTGGCACGTGAGCTGGGTTCGCGCGGCATCACGGCAAATGTGGTGGCGCCGGGCTTCATCGAGACCGACATGACCGCCGAACTCGGTGCGGACCTGGTCAAAAAGTACGGAGAGCAGATTCCTCTGGGCCGCTTCGGCTCGGTGGATGACGTCGCGAGCACAGTCGAGTTCCTTGTCAGCGAGGCGGCCGGTTACATCACCGGTGCACTGATCCCGGTCGATGGCGGCCTCGGTATGGGTCATTAGCAAGGTCAGAAGGGACACCTGTGGGCATTCTCGAGGGCAAGCACATTCTTG
>JBKPBV010000163.1:0-2480 GCA_046727055.1 Actinomycetota bacterium
GCACTCAGGCGTGCCTGTACGCCGACGACCACCGATTGACCGCGACCTGCGATGCGGGTCGCGCACCGAGGAAGGTTGACCATGACCCTGACCGCCACCGACTTCCCCGCCCTCGAAAGCGATCCCATCGACAAGCTCTCCATCGATACGATCCGCACGTTGTGCATGGACGCTGTGCAGGCCGCCAACTCCGGGCATCCCGGAACCCCGATGGCGCTCGCCCCGGTCATCTACACCGTGTGGCAGAGGTTCTTGCGCTTTGACCCTGACCACCCAATCTGGAGCAACCGCGACCGGTTCGTGCTGTCGGCCGGCCATGCCTCGACGCTGCTCTACTCGATGCTGCACCTGGCAGGTGTGAAGTCAGTCAATCCGCAGTACGAGATTCTTGGCGAATTGGCCGTCACGCTTGAAGACTTGAAGAGGTTCCGCCAGCTGGACTCCAAGACTCCTGGACATCCGGAATACCGCTGGACTGCGGGCATCGAGTGCACCACCGGTCCCCTCGGCACGGGCATCGCGACGAGTGTTGGCATGGCCGTGGCCAGCCGCTGGCAAGCAGCGACCTTCAACCGCCCCGGTTATGAGCTTTTCGACTACGACGTGTATGCGATCGCGGGCGACGGCTGTTTGATGGAAGGTATCGGCGCCGAGGCCGCCTCATTCGCCGGCCACCAGAAGTTGTCCAACCTGTGCTGGATCTACGACGACAACAAGATCACGATCGAGGGCAGCACCGATCTTGCCTTCACCGAGGACGTCGCCAAGCGTTTCGAGGGCTATCGCTTTGCTGTTCAACGTGTCGACGATGCCAATGACACCGAGGCGCTGACCCATGCGCTGGAGGCGTTCAAGGCCGAGCAGGACCGGCCGACCTTGATCATCGTCAAGAGCATCATCGCCTACGGCGCGCCGACGAAACAGGGTCACCATTCTGCGCACGGCGAGCCGCTGGGGGTCGAAGAGATCCGCGGCACCAAGCGCTTCTACGGCTGGCCAGAGGACGAAAGCTTCCTCGTGCCGGACAAGGTTCGTGATCATTTCGCGGAGGCCGCCAAGCGCGGTGAGGAGCTGCGCGCCACGTGGGACGAGCTCTTTGCGGCGTACAGCACGGAATACCCTGAGCTCGCCGATCAGCTCGACAAGATGCAACGTCGTCAACTGCCCGACGGCTGGGATGCCGACCTGCCCGAGTATCCGGCGGATCCGAAAGGCGCGGCCGGTCGGGACACTAACCAGAAAGTGCTCAACATCGTCGCGCAGCGTGTCCCCTGGCTGATCGGTGGCTCCTCCGATCTCGCACCATCCAACAAGTCACGTCTCACCTTCGAGGGCGCCGGAGACTTCGAGCCTGACAATCGCGCCGGCCGGAACCTGCACTTCGGAGTCCGCGAACACGCCGCCGGCGCAATCACGAACGGGTTGGCGCTCAGCAAGATCAGGGCCTACCAGGCCGGTTTCTTGATCTTCTCCGACTTCCAGCGCGGAGCCCTGCGGCTCTCGGCGCTGATGGAGCTACCGGTCATCCACATCTTCACCCACGACTCCATCGGGGTTGGTGAGGACGGCCCGACGCACCAACCGGTGGAGCATCTGGCGTCGCTGCGTGCCATGCCAGGCATGATCGACATGCGCCCGGCGGATGCCAATGAGGTCGTCGAAGCATGGCGGGTGATCATGCCGCTGCGCCATGACCCCGTGGCAATGATCTTGTCGCGGCAAGCGCTGCCGACACTGGACCGCGGCAAGTACGCCCCCGCGAGTGGGGTGGCCAAGGGCGCGTACGTGCTGGCCGGCGATCCGAACGAGACACCGGAAGTGATCTTGATCGCCACGGGAAGTGAGGTTGCGCTTGCGGTCTCCTCTTACGAGCAGCTGGTTGAGGAGGGAATCAAGGCACGGGTGGTCAGCATGCCGTCGTGGGAGCTGTTCGACCGACAGACCGACGAGTATCGCAATAGCGTGCTGCCCCCCGACGTCACCGCCCGCGTTGTGATCGAGCAAGCCTCGTCGTTTGGTTGGCACCGGTGGGCCGGCAGCACGGGCGAGGTCATTGCGATGAGCACCTTCGGCGCCTCAGCCCCGCTCAAGGCCCTGCAGTCGAAGTTCGGGTTCACTCCGGAGGCGGTGGTGGCGGCGGCTAAGCGTCAGATGGGCCGCTGATCCCCTCCCGCGATCTCAAAAGCCACAGCGCCCTTGGCATAGTCGGCGGAGGTGAGGCGCACTGACACCTCCTGCCCGAGACGCAGCCGATCCCCGGTTACCCGGCCCTCGACGGCCGGCTCCCTGAGCATCAGGGTGCCATGTTGCTTGTCTTTGACTTCGATCAGTGTGCCGGTGAACGTCTGTCCGACCCGGTCGGCCAGCAGGTAGACCTCGAGCAGATCGATGATCGCGCGCTCGTACTTCTTGGCTCGTTGTTCCGCCACAGCCATCTGCTCGGGGACTGTCTCTTATACACATCTCCGAGCCCACGAGAC
>JBKPBV010000164.1:0-4112 GCA_046727055.1 Actinomycetota bacterium
AAACGGTCAAGATGCCGGCATGAGAATGCTTCGACGCGGAATGCGGCTGGATCTGCATGGCGCCATGTGCTGCCGAGTCGTTGGCGTTAGGTCGTCACAGCCCAATACAGGGTGAGGGCTTCGCGGAGCTCCTCGCGAAGAGCGTTGACATCGTGCTGGCCGGTGTCGTGCATGGCCTCGCTGACGATAAGCACAACGTGTGTTTCGGGGCGGATCGCTGAACGGCCGCTCTGCCGGTTCGTCCAGCGGCGAGCATGCGCGTGGCCGGCGTCGTCGGCGAAGATCACCTCGCCGGCTTCCGGGGTTTCGGTATCGCCAGCGAAGGTCGTGTAAGTCTCGGTTCCGGTGGCGTGGCGAACGGTGAGGTTTCCCGTCACCTGGTCGAGGTCAAACACGGCGATGGGAATCGCGTAGGCGAGGGAGACGGCGTTGCACACGTCGACCAGCGGATGGATCGACGGGAGTGAGCCGTCCTTCCGAAACCGGCGCAGTAACGCCTCCGACGCGCACCGGTACTGAGTGGGTTTCAGACCCATCTGGCTGAATGCGCGTCGCCAACCGGCGATCTCGGGGAACACGCTCTCCGGCCGTTCGGCCAGCCGAGCCGTGGCCCGCTGCAGGAACGGCCGGGTGGTGTCGGCGACATCGGGGGCCGCGGTGACGCCAGTGACCGACAAGGTGGCGACCGACAGCTGGGGGAACTGGTCGAGCAGCTGCGGTGAGTGGCTGAACAGCATTTGGTTATCGGCTCTCGGCGGCCGGGCGACCGGCAAGCAGCACGTAGGTGGCGGCAAATGTGCGGCGCAGCCACAACATGACTTTGGGGCGGCTGATCACCTGGGTGCGCACCGTCGCCGCGAACACGCCGTAAAGGGCGAACACGACGAACGTGAGCGCCATGAACACACCGCTCAGGCCCACCATCTGCCAGGTGCCCTTGGGCTGGCCGGCGGGCACGAACTGAGGCAGGAACGCGAAGAAGAAGATCGTCAACTTGGGGTTGAGAAGGTTGATCAGCACCGCGGTACGGATGACCCGCCAGAACGACACGGGGGCGCGGTTGTCGTCAACCTGGATCGCGGACTGGTCCTGCAGAGTCTGCCAGGCGAGGTAGAGCAGGTAGGCGACGCCGAGCCACTTGATCGCCTCGAACGCGATCGCCGAGGCGTGCAGGATCGCGGCGAGCCCGGTGATCGCCGCCACCATGTGCGGGAGGACGCCGAGGGTGCAGCCGAACGCGGCAATGATGCCGGCCCTGGAGCCGCGGGACAGGCCCGCGGCGATGGAGTACACCGCACCGGTGCCGGGCGTGGCGACCACCACGAGGGTGGTCAGCAAAAAGGCAATGCTCATCGGTAAAATCTCCACGTTCGGGCGCTGCTCAAGGACACGCTATTAGCCGTCCTCGGCACGTTGGCTGAGCGGGACGCGGCCGTACCGAAAGCCATCGGATCAGCGAAACGTCCGGCAACGCAACGCGACCGGGCTTGTACAGCAAGCGGACCGTCCTACGGACGCGCGCCACGTCCAAAAGGCGAGCCTGACTGCGCGGTTGTCGTGCTAAGGAGGGATCTGCATCGGGTCTAGAGGGTGCTGCAAGGATGCTTTTACGGGCGATCTGGGTTCCGCCGCGGACAATTATGTTCTGGGTCGCTCCGATGCGGAGACCCAACGGTTGATCGTGCAGAATCAGATCTACGGGCCTTCACCCGGCGGTTTCTTGCTGCGGCGGGCATCACCGCGGGCATGAAGGTTCTTGATGTTGGTAGCGGTGCGGGTGACGTTGTATAGCTCCTGGCCGAACTCGTCGGTCCGCAGGGCCGGGTCGTAGGCGTTGATGCAAATACGGCCATCGTCGATACGGCACGGCTGCGGGTCCAAGCGACGGGATGGACGACGGTGGTTTTCCAACAAGGTGACATTCAGCACCTTGACATTGAGGACAACTTCGATGCCGTCGTTGGCCGTTGGGTGTTGATGTACCAGCCGGATCCGGTCGATCTGCTGCGCAAGACGCGGGCCTACCTTGGTGCGGGCAGAATTGTCGCCTTTCAGGAGAGCGATCTCGCTAACCCGCCCCGTCCGTATCCGCCGGCGCAGCTCCATGATCAGGTCAGACTATGGACCACGCCTCCGCCAGGTGCGCCGGGACCAGATCTCGAAATGGGGTTGAAGCTGTTCCGGACGTTTCAGAAAGCCGGTCTCCCAGCACCACAGCTGTGCCTCGATGCCCCGATCGGAGGCGGACCCGATTGGCCTGGCTATGCGTATCTCGCAGGTACCGTCCGAAGCCTTTTACCGTTCCTGCGACAAGTTGGTGCAGTAACAGCCGAAGAAGTCGACGTCGAAACCCTGGAGGACCGCCTGCGTGCTGAAGTGGTGGGGCAAGGCGGCATTCAGATCCTTCAGCGCTGATTGGAGCCTGGCTCGCATCTGACATAGAACCGTCAGGAAGAAGTCAGACGCAGAGCCTTGGCTGGTCCTTCTGGGTGGACCACGAGCAGCGTTGAGTCTCCGACACCGAGGGCGACGCTAGCGAGTCCATCGCTTCCACTTCCCATACGGCCTCGCCCCGGGTGATGTGGTCGACGAACAACGCCACGCGGTACATGCAGTGCCCGGCGCCCCACACACTCCTGGGCGGCGAAGAGGCCACCCAGCTGTCAATGGCCAGTTGGCGGTCCCCGCCAACTGACCATTGACACCGCCACGCGCTGGCTGCGCCCCTGTGAGACCGGCGAACCACGGGACCGCCTGTGCCAGGCGGCGCGGCACCCCATACACAAGGTGGTCGATCACGATCAGGCATCCACGTCGGTCTCGGCGTCGGTGACTGGTGCGTCGCGCTCATTTCACCGGACTCTCGCCTGCATCCTGCCACAATCAAACCAGCCTGCCTGATTGAGTACGCGGCAGCTGACAGCGCCGCGATTCCATCTCCGGACAGGGACGGCCGTATGAGGTATCGAATTGCTGCATGCCTTGCAAACGGGAGGCCGTACAGATCATCAACATGCCCATCCCGCCTACATTCAGCGTCTGCACCGCGGCGTCGCGAGGAACCCTCTCGCAAGGGGACCCTCCTGCGGGCCCGGATTGAGTCCGAACGAGAGCGCTTCTTGACACAGAAGGGGAGCCGGATTCGGAGGGGATCTTCCTGCGGACGCCTCAGGCTGGGCTTGACCATTGCCGTTGGGGGCGTCACGCAAGAGGATGAGCGAACTACGTGGAATACGCCGCCAGCTGCCGTCGCGAGCGCATGCTGCGCGCTACCGGAGCTGGCCACCCGCGGTTTCGCAGAATGTACGCAATCCTCCCGGCGTTACCGGGCCGGACGACCTCGACCGATCAATCGCTCTCCTACCCCCGAATTGCGCTCAGGGGAGCCGGTGGACGGCGAGCGGCATCACCTGGCTCGCGCCGACTTCGGCCAACAGCGCCGACGCAACCGTGACCGTCCACCGCGTCCGTACCGTGTCATCCACCAGCAGCACCGGCCCGTCGAACCTCACCCCGTCGCGCACGCTCGTCCGGGCCAGCAGGTCCCGTGCCCGGACCGCTGAGGCCGCCTCGGCCGTCGGCGGCGGTCCGCTCACCCCCAGCGCGTCGACCAGCGGCAGCCGGCCGACCCGCGCCACGTGCTCGGCGAGGGAGCCGACCAGGAGCGGGAACCGCCGGGACGGCATGGCCACCACCGCGGCCGGCCGTTCCCAGCTCGCCGACCAGCGCACCAGAACCTGAACCAGCCCGTCCAGCACCTCCGTCGGCGCCGGCGCGTCCCGCTGCCAGAGCACGCGCAAAACGTCGCCCCAGGCCGGGTCATCGGCGAAAGCCAGCGCGCGGCCCGGCGCCACGCCTGCGATCCTGCCCTTACGACCGGCTAGGCCGCTGACCCAGAGCTTCCGCGGCTCGATGACCACATCGCGGCCGCGGAAAAACCGCCTTGCCGCCTCCACCAACTCCGCGCTGGGATGCGCGCCCGGCGCCGGCAAGCGCCCGTCGCACACCGAGCAGCGTCCGCACGGCCCCGGATCCGGATCGTCCAGCGCGCGCTGCAGGAACTCCATCAGGCAGCCCTCGCCATGCGCGTACCGGCGCATCAGGTCGGCCTC
>JBKPBV010000165.1:0-8272 GCA_046727055.1 Actinomycetota bacterium
GGCTAGTCCACATTGTTCGGTGTATGTCGAGATGCCGATCCCGAGCTGTACTGGGTCTTTGCGGGAACGGCGTTCGGCCTGTTCAGCCCGCAGCCCGTCGTAGTCGAACAGCTCCTTGGCCCTTGCGGTGGCTGCCTCGTAGTTGCCCGAGTCGTACTCGAATCCGGCCACGGTGGTGAAGGGGAACTCCTCGGCGGTGATCCAGTTCTTGGCCCTCAGCTCCAGGGGATCGATGTCCAGCTCGGCTGCAAGATCATCCATGAGCCGCTCGATGGCATACGTCGCCTCCGGGCGGCCGGCCCCGCGATAGGCATCCGTGCGCACCTTGTTGGTCAGGATGTTTTTGCACTCGAAGCGGTAGGCGGCGAACTTGTAGATCGCGTTGTACATGTACGCGCCAAGGATGGGAATGGCCGGGCCCACCAGACCCATGTATGCGCCCATGTTGACAAGTAGGTCGACGTGGAGCGCGGTGACCTTGCCCTCCTTGGTCGCGGCCAGCGTCAACCGTTGCACCTGATCCCGGCCATGGTGGGCACCCTGCAGCGACTCGCTGCGCGTCTCGGTGTACTTGACTGGCTTGCCCAGCTTCTTGGCCACCGTAAAGGTGATGAACTCCTCGGGCGTGACCTGCAACTTGCCGCCGAAGCCGCCGCCGACATCCGGTGCGATCACCCTGATCTTGGTTTCGGGGGTGTTCGTCGCTACCGAGGTGAAGACGCGAAGAAAGTGTGGCACCTGAGTCGATGACCAGAAGACGATCTGGTCACCAGTCGGGTCGACCAGGTAGGAACGCGGTTCCATGAACGCCGGAATCAGCCGCTGCTGCCGGAAAGTCCGCTCCAGCACGATGCCGTCCTGACCAGCCTTTTCGATCTCATCCCTGACATCGGTGCCGGTGCCCTCCGTTGCAGAGTCAAAGACCCAATGGGTCGAAACATTCGTCCCCCAGTCGGGATGGACGTACGGAGGCCCAGCCTCGGCAGCCTCGAGATCGAGGACAACCGGCTCATCTTCGTACTCGACATCGACCAGCTCGGTCGCGTCGCGGGCAGCTTCGGCGCTCCGAGCCACGACCACTGCCACAATTTCGCCTGCGAAGTTGACCTCCTCCCTGGCGACCGGGTAGTACTCCGGGACCTTGTCCTCGGGCGAGAGCGGCCAGCCACACGGCATTGGGCCAACATCGTCGGCAAGATCAGCTCCCGTGAAGACCGCGACCACAGCGGTTGCGGCCTTCGCCTGGGCCACGTCGATAGATGTGATCTTCGCGTGCGCTATGGGGCTGCGCACCATGCCGAGGAACAGCATGCCGGGGACGGTGAGATTGTCGGTGAATCGAGTCCGACCGGTAATCAGCCGTTGATCCTCTTTGCGCAGCCTCGGGCGGCCAACTTCGAGGGTGGTCTCGGGAGATTCTTCTGTGATGGTCATTGGAGGCTCCCCGCTGCCTGGCGCACGGCCTTCACGATGTTCTGGTAACCGGTGCACCGGCACAGGTTGCCCTCGAGCCCATCGCGAATCTCCTGGTCAGACGGATCAGGATTCTCCTTCAGCAGCGACGCGGCTTGCATGATCATTCCCGGGGTACAGAACCCGCATTGCAGTGCGTGGTTCTCGTGGAAGGCCTGCTGCACCGGATGCAGCTTCCCATCGCTGGCAAGGCCCTCGATAGTGGTCACCTCGCATCCGTCGGCCTGGACGGCGAGCACTGTGCACGACTTCACACTCAGCCCGTTGAGGTGGACGGTGCAGCTACCGCAGTTGGTCGTGTCACATCCAACCAGCGTGCCGGTCTTGCCTAGCCCGTATCGCAGATACTGCACCAGAAGTGTTCGCGGCTCGACGTCATCGGTGTAGGTGACTCCGTCGACAGCTACTGAAATTCGCATACGCCACTCCCTTTCAGATGGACTGTCGCCCCCGGAGCGCGCGAATGCGCGGCTAGCTGGCGACGGTGCCGGCCTAGAAGGCAAATCTAACTCTCCGAGATGATCATGGAAACTCTGGGGGTGAACCCGTAACGCCTCGGCAAGATCGAGAGAATCTCGGCACCGACACAGTCAGCTATCGCAATCCCGCACAGCTTCACGGCAACCCAACCCTTTAAGCGGGCCGTGCGCATCCCTGCGGGACACGATCTGATCAGTTCGTCCATGCTGAGCGACCGATTGGAGTGAACATCCCTCGCTGCGTGGGATGTTCACGCTGTGCACGGCGTGCACGCCATGCACAGCGTGAGAAAGCTGGGTACAGGTGCGGTGCACGCCATGCACAGCGTGAGAAAGCTGGGTACAGCGCGGTGTGTCAGGACGCTGAGTGGTGGATGCGACCGGTGAGCTCTGCGAGACGGCTGCCCTGACCGCCCCAGCGTTGGCCAATGATCTCGGCCGCGATCGAGACGGCGGTTTCTTCCGGTGTACGCGCGCCGAGATCAAGGCCGATCGGGCTTGACAGTCGTCCGATTTCGCCATCAGTGAGCCCTGCTTCGCGCAGCCGCTGGAGACGCTCCTCGTGAGTCTTCCGTGAACCCATGGCGCCGACATAACCGACCTGCGGTAGCCGAAGCGCAATCTCTAACACCGGTACATCGAACTTCGGGTCGTGGGTGAGCACACAAATGACTGTGCGGGAATCGATCCGGTCAGCGTCGACCTCGGCTGCCAAATAGCGGTGAGGCCAGTCGACGATCACTTCGTCAGTGTCGGGGAACCGGGTCCGGGTCGCGAACACGGGTCGCGCATCGCACACAGTCACCCGGTATCCCAGGAAGCTGCCGAGCCGGGCGACTGCGGCTGCAAAGTCGATGGCTCCGAAGACCAGCATTCTGGGCCGGGGTGCGTAGCTGGCCGCGAAAACACGCATCCCCTCGCCCCGCCGCTGCCCGTCCGGACCGTATGTGAGCAGCTCGGTCTTGCCTGTCGCCAGCAGGCCGCGGACATCGTCGGCAACGGCGGCGTCAGCCCGCGGGTTGCCAAGCGAGCCGAGAATCGGGGAGTCTTCGGTTGGCCGGATGATCATCCGCCGGCCCACCCTCGAGGCGTCTGGATGTTCGACCACGGTCGCGACGGCGACGGGCCGGCCGGACGCAATGTCGACCGCAACATCGGCGAGCTCGGGGAACGTCTGCTGCGAGACCTTCTCAACGAAGACGTCAAGAATCCCGCCGCAGGTTAGGCCGACAGCGAAGGCGTCGTCGTCGCTGACGCCGTAGCGCTCCAGCACTGGGTGGCCGTCAGCGATTACCTCTTGCGCAAGTGCGTAGACCGCAGACTCCACACAGCCGCCTGATACCGATCCCACAGCGGACTCATCGGGCCCGACCAACATCGCGGCTCCGGGCTGCCGGGGTGCCGAACGCCAGGTGCCGACGACGGTGCCCATGCCGACGGTCTGGCCTGCCCGCCACCATGCCAGGAGTTCACCGAGGACATCACGCATCGGTGCGCTCCTCAGGCATCGGCGAGTACCTCCAGAAGTTCAGCGAACGTGGCCAGCGAATGCCCCGCCACCATCTGATCAAGGTAGGGCACGGAAGCTTGGATACCGGTCTGGATCGGAGCGTACCCCGCCTTTCCACGATGCGGATTCATCCAGATCACCGCGTACGCGAGCAGCCGGAGCTGGCGCATCTCCTCACCGAGCAAGCGGGCGTCGCCACGCTCCCAGCCGTCACTGGCGATTACAACTACAGCGCTACGCGCCATTCCCCGCCGCCCCCAGCGGTTCAGGAACGCGCCGATGACCTCGCCTAACCGAGTGCCTCCGGACCAGTCGGGCACGAGCCGCCCCACCGCAGCCAGCGCCTCGTCAGCTTGCCGCACTCGGAGCGCTGCGCTGATCCTGGTGAGCCGAGTGCCGATGGTAAACACCTCAACCTGGTTGGGCATCGCACGCACGATCTGGTGCGCCAGACGCAGCAGGGAGTCTGCGTACGGCTGCATCGAACCGGATACGTCGATCAGCATGACGAGCCGTCGGCCTCGTAGGCCTGGCCGCCGGCGACGAAGTTCGGCCAACTCGCCGCCCGAACGCAGCTGGGCGCGCAGCGTACGCCGCAGGTCGACCGAGCCGCGATGATGCGGCCTTTGTCGCAGCGCGCGCCGCAGCGGTGGCACCACGTCGAGGCTGTCAAACAGCATCGCCAGCTGGGCACGCTCCTGCTCAGTAAGGCTTCCCACGTCACGGCGGCGCAACACCTCGGTGGTACTTGCGCGCGCTGCGAGGATGTCATCCCTGGACGTGTCGCCGGAGCTCGACTCATCGCTCAATGAGGCCTGCGGCTGTTGCGGCGCCGGGGCCCGGTTGGCAGGTCCGGACACCAGAGGTGTGGCAGCGAACCAGGCAGTGAAGGCCCTGTCGTATAGCGCACTGTCCTCAAGCGAGGAGCATAGGGTCGCTCGGCCGGACCAGTAGGTCGCTGCTCGATCGTTGAAGCCGGCCAGTGCGACCGCCTCGACAAAGGCGCGCGTCCGGTCTGGAGTAACAGCCATGCCCGCTTCTCGGAGCGCGTTGGCGAAGCCGACGAGCAGCTCGTCAGGGATGGGGGGTCTCGGGGTGGTCATAGCCGGGTTACCGAGTAAGGATTGCTTCCAGGGCGCGTCGGACTCGCTCGGCGTCCTCTCGATATTTGAGCACTGCACCCAGCGTTTCGGCGGCAGACGCGACGTCCAGCTGCTCCCGCCCGAGGCGCTCCAGAGCGCGAGCCCAGTCCAGACTTTCGGCAACGCCCGGTGGCTTCAGGATGTCTTCTCGAGCTCGGATTCGCTGCACAGCGGAGGCGACCTGGGTCGCCAGCGCAGCACTCACATCCGGCAATCTGGTCCGGATGATCTCGATCTCGCGTGCGAGTTGTGGATGGTCGATCCAGTGGTAGAGGCACCGCCGCTTCAGGGCGTCATGCAGTTCGCGGGTTCGGTTGGAGGTGATCACCACCATCGGCGGAGTTGTCGCCCTCACCTCCCCATATTCGGGGATGGTGACGGCGAAGGTAGACAGCACCTCTAGCAGGAAGGCCTCGAACTCGTCGTCGGCACGGTCGATCTCGTCGATCAGCAACACTGCATTGGATGACCGCAACGCCTTCAGGATGGGGCGCTCCAGCAAGAACCGCTCATCAAACAGAGACTCCTCAAGCGCGCTGGCGTCAAGATCATCTCCGGCGGCCGCCTCGACCGCCCTGATGTGCAGGATCTGCCGAGCGAAGTCCCAGTCATACAGAGCCTGGCTTGCCTCGATGCCCTCGTAGCACTGGAGACGGATGAGCTCGGCACTCGTGACGGTTGCCCAGGCCTCGGCAAGGGAGGTCTTGCCGGTGCCCGGTTCGCCCTCGAGCAGCAGCGGACGGCTCATCGCGGTAGCCAGGAAGACGACGGTCGACAACCCCTCGCTCGGAAGGTAGCCAGTGCTCCGCAGCGCATCGCCGATCACGGCCGGACTGAGGGTTGCGGTCAACACAGCTTGCTTCGCTCCCACTTCTCGTCACTGCCCGTCGAAGTCCTGGCCGCTCGCCAGATCACCACACTCCACACTATGAGCGCCATGTTGTGCGATGTAATCCTTCGCTCCGCTGTCTCCGGTCAGGCCGACCATGATCGATTCCAGATGGTCGCGGCCGATCAAGACCGGGTGGCCGGGTCGCCCGCCGTAGCTAGCTCGCGCCAGCGCCGCAGTGCCCGGGCGTGCTTGCTCGATCAGGCGGCGTACCACCTCGGCTGTCACGTCTGGCAGATCGACAAGGTGCACCAGCACCGCCCGCCATGACTCCGCTTGCGCGGCGAGGAGCCCGCTGCGCAGCGAGCTGCCCATGCCCTGCTGCCAGTTCGGGGCGTCGACCAAGGTGAGGGCAGGGCCCGTAGCATGGGCGGAACTGGCAATAACGTCTCGGGCGCGCGCGGCCTCGCATCCGAGCACGACGATGACGGCATCGCAGCCGCCGTCGCGCAGTACCAGGATCGAGCGCACCAGCCAGGACGTGCCGTCGGCGTCGGCCCGCAGCGCCTTCGGTCCGCCAGCGCGACGCCCAGCTCCGGCGGCCAGCAGGACGCCGAGAACGCGGCCGGCCTGCATGGGCTCCTCGGGGTCAGGTGCGAGCGTCTTGATCATCAATCATGATCATCGACGCCATCGCCGTTGTCGATGGCCAGCTGGGCCAGGACGGCATCATGAAGCCGACCGTTGGTGGCGTACCCACCCGTTCCGAGCGGGCCCGGACGGCCGTCAAGATCAGTGAATTTGCCGCCTGCCTCGGTCACGATGATTGCGCATGCCGCCATGTCGTGCAGCGCCAGCTCCGGCTCGCAGGCAATGTCGACGCCGCCTTCGGCGAGCAGCATGTATGACCAGAAGTCACCGTAGCCACGCGTTCGCCAGCACCGTCTCAGGAGGTCGACAAACTGCTGACCCTGGTGCGACTCGACCCATGCCGAGATTGAGGCATAGCTCAACGAAGCGTCGGCAATGCTCGCCACATCGGAGACGTGAATCGGGGTAGCCGACATCAAAGATTTGCCGGCGTACGCCCCGCCGCCCAGGCTTGCCCACCACCGGCGCCCAAGCGCGGGCGCGCTCACCACCCCGACCGCTGGCTTGTCGCCGATCATCAAAGCAATCAGGGTCGCCCACACCGGCACGCCCCGGACGAAGTTCTTGGTGCCGTCGATGGGGTCGATGACCCAGCGGCGCGGTCCCCAGCCGGTGTCGGCCATCTCTTCCCCATGGACCGCATCGCGTGGACGCGCTCGGCTGAGCGTGCGGCGGATGGCCTGCTCGGCCGCTGTATCGGCGTCGGAGACCGGCGTGAGGTCGGGTTTGGAGGTGACATGCAGGTCCAGTGACCTGAAGCGGCTCATGGTGATCGAGTCAGCGTCATCGGCGAGCAGGTGGGCAAGCCGTAGGTCGTCGGTCAGACCTCGATGCAGCGCATCGTTTGGCCCTCTTCGCGCGGTGTCGGGGACGGGCATGGTGCCTACGCTACTGGCCGGAGCCGAGCATCCGGCGAAAAGACTCAAGCCTGGCCGGCGCAAGCTCGCCGCTCGCGACCGCAGCGTCCATGGCGCACTCCGGCGCGGACTCGTCGTGCCGGCAGCCGCGGGGGCAATCTTCGGCGATGGCTCGCAGGTCATCGAAGGCAGCAATAATCCGGTTGCGGCTGACGTGGCTGAGGCCGAAGGACCGAACTCCGGGGGTATCGATAACCCAACCCCGCCGATCGGGTGGGACGTCCTTCGATGATCCGGTCGAGTCCGGCAGTTGTAGCGCGATGGCGGACGAGGAGATGTGCCGGCCACGACCTGTCGCACTCACCTCACCGATAGCCCGGCCGGCGCCGGGGATCAAGGCGTTGACCAGAGTGGACTTCCCCACGCCCGAGTGGCCGACAAAGACGCTGCGGTGGCCGCGCAGCTTCTCGCGGAGCGGATCGAGATCGGCGCCGGGAAAGGTCACCTGCACCGGAACCCCGAGCGGTGTGTACTGCGCGATCAGCTCGTCGGGTGGAGCAAGATCAGCTTTGGTGAGGCAGAGCAGCGGTTGGATCCCAGCGTCGTATCCGGCAACCAGGATGCGGTCGATCATCCCGATACGCGGCGGCGGATCCGCCAGTGCGGTAACGATCACGAGCTGGTCGGCGTTGGCCACGATCGGGCGCTCGTACGGGTCGTCATCGTCGGCGGTGCGGCGCAACACGGTCTTACGCGCATCGACCTCGACGATGCGGGCCAGGGTGCCCTCGGCGCCGGATGTGTCGCCAACAATCCGAACCCGATCGCCGACGATGACTCCTTTTCGGCCGAGCTGGCGCGCCTTGGTGGCGATCACTTCCCGATCAGAGATCAAGACACGGTAGCGACCCCGGTCCACGGTGATGACCATGCCGGTCTCGGCGTCGGCGTAGTTGGGTCGGTTTTTGGTACGCGGCCTGCTGCTGCGACGCTGAGGACGTTCGAAAGCCTCGTACTCGTCGCGCCGGCTGCTGTAGGTCACCGGCCGATCGCCTCGCCTTCCGACGCTCGCACCGAGTCGTTGATCATGGTCGTCCAGAGCTGCTCGAACTCCGGCATGGTCTTGTTCGTGCAGCTGATGTCGTCTATTACGATCTCCGGAACCACGAGGCCAAGCAGGGCTCCGGCTTGGGCCATCCGATGATCCGCATAGGTGTGCCAGAGATCACCACCAAGCAGCTTCGGGTGGATTGTCAGCCCGTCCTCGGTATGGCTCACGTGACAGCCCAGCCGACCCAGCTCGGTGTGCAGCGCAGCCAGCCGATCGGTCT
>JBKPBV010000166.1:0-6640 GCA_046727055.1 Actinomycetota bacterium
GATCAACGGCGGCCAGGGGCTGGCTCCCGAGGCTGCACCGAAGAACTCCTGGTAACCCTGGAGAGTGAGCGGGGCGAAGAAGCTGGGCGGGTTGGTTGATGCGTTGACCTCCGAATGGAGGCTGGTCAGCACCATGAAGAAGACCGGGAAGACGAAAAGAATGCCGATTGCCCAGGCAGCGATACCTGCGATGGTATTGCCTCTGCGCGAGCCGAGGCCGCGTTCGCTAGATTTCTTACGCTGCGCAGCGGTCTTGCTGGGGGTGGGAGCGAGTGCGGTGGTCATCAGGACTCCTCGAACAGGGTGGATACGGTACGCAAGAGGAACGTGGCGATGGCGATCGAGAAGATCACCACGACCACACCTTGTGCGGAAGCAAGACCGTAGTTCTGCGCGCTGTAGAGCGTTTCGTAAACGGTGAAGGGAAGGTTCGCAGTGCCGAGCGCGCCGGCCGTCATGACGAACACCGTGTCGAAGGTCTGTATGACATAGATCGAGCCGAGCAGTCCGCCGAGCTCCAGATAGCGGCGCATATGGGGCATGGTGATGAAGCGGAAGCTCTGCCAGGCACTCGCACCGTCGACATTGGCCGCCTCGAGGATGTCACCTGGGCGGGACTGCAGCCCGGCGAGCAGGATCAGGGTCATGAACGGGGTCCAATACCAGATGAGCTGCACCTCGATCGCCAACCGCGGGAAGTCGGTGATCCAGTCCGGCTGTAGGGGGATGCCGACCATGGTGAGCAGGCCGTTGAGCAGGCCGTAGACCGGGTTGTAGATCGCGTGCTTCCACAGCAGCGCGGCGGCAACCGGCACGATCAGGAAAGGAGTGATCATCATGGTACGGACGACCCCCCGGCCGAAGAATTTGCGGTTCAACAGCAAGGAAATGCCGAGCCCCAACGCCAGGGAGACGATCACGACGGTCACGGTGAGCACGACCGTGAAGGCCACACTTGATCTGAGGGCCGGATCAGTGAAGACCAGGACGTAGTTGTTGAGCGTCCCGAAGGCGATCTCGTTGGGATAGTTGGCCTCCCAGTTCATGAACGAGATGATGATCGTCGCCACGAATGGGATCTGGGTCAGGATGATGGTGAAGACCAAAGCCGGCAGCAGCGGTACTCGTCGGATCCAGCCCTTCTTGTCCATCCAGCGTTCGTTGAAGCTCGGTTTGGGCTCCTTCTTCTTGGCTGCCTTGGCCTCGGCCTTCGTGTCGAGGGGCGTCGCCGTTGTGGTGGCCATATGCGCCATGCCTCCTTGTCTGATGTGAAGTGAGCTGTCGACGGACGGCCCTGAGCCTCTCGACAAGTCACGCCAGCGTTGAGTTGTCGGTGTGATCTTGGGCTCCGGCAGGCTCAGCCGCGCAGCTGAGTCTGCCGAAGTTCCCTCAGATCCTGTTACTGGCCCTGGTACTTCTTCGCGACAGCTTCGGCCAGCTTCTGCCCATTGTTGAGCGCATCGTCGACGCTCTTCTTGTCGGCGATCACACCCGAGATGTCCTGGCTGACCTTGGTGCCAAGGTCGGTGAACTCCGGGATGTCGACGAACTGGATGCCGACGGTGGGCCGCGGCTGGACACCAGGGTTGACCGGGTCGGCTTCCTCAATCGCCTTGAGTGTCGCCTCGCCGAAGGCTCCGGCTTCCTTCTTGTACTCGGGGTTCTGATAGGTCGAGATACGCTTGCCGGCTGGCACCGTTGCCCAACCGTCCTGAGCACCCACCAATTCCTCGTACTTCTTTGACGATGCCCAGGAGACGAACTTCCAGGCGTTGTCTTGCTTCTGGCTCTTCTTCTCGATCGCCCACGCCCAGGTGTACAGCCAGCCGGAAGCATCGGTCATTTTGACCGGCGCCTGTGCGTAAGCCATCTTGCCCTTGACTGGCGAATCGGGGGCCTCCAGGCTGCCCGCAGCTGACGTGGCGTCGTACCACATCGCAACTTTGCTCTGGGTCGTCGCGGTCAGGCACTCGGCGAACCCGGCCTGTGCCGCACCGGCCTCACCATGCGCCTTCACCAGATCGGTGTAGAAGGTGGTCGCTTCCTTGAACTCGGGGGCATTGACCTTGGCCGTCCAGTCCTTCTCGAACCAGGTGCCGCCGAACGTGTTGACCACCGTCGTCAGCGGTGCCATGACCTCACCCCAACCAGGTAGGCCACGCAGGCAGATGCCCTTCATCCCGGGTTCTGCACCATCCAGCTTGGCTGCCGCAGCCGCAACCTCATCCCAAGTCGGCTTGTCCTTGATCGCCACGTTGGCCTTTTCAGCGACATCCTTGCGGTACATCAGGAACGAGGACTCGCCGTAGAACGGCTCGCCATAGAGCTTGCCGTCAGGACCCTTCAGCGACTCGGTCATCGACGGGAAGATGTCGGCCTGGTTGAACTCCTTGTCGTCCTTGTACGCCTGAATGTCATCCATGGCCCACAGCCAGTTGTTCTTGGACATCCAAGGGATCTCGAAGTTCGACAGCGTGGCGACGTCGAACTGGCCGGACTGGTTGGCGAACTCCTGCGCCGCCTGGTTGCGCATCTCATTCTCCGGCTTGACGGTGAAGTTGACCGTAATGCCGGACTCCTTGGTGAACTCGCCGGCATGTTTCTGAAGGGCGAGCATCTGGGGGTTGTTGACCATCAAGACGTTGATCGAGTTGTCACCACCGCCACCGCCGCCGCCGCCGGCTCCGCCGGCTCCGGCACAAGCGGTCGTAGCGACCAACATCGCGGACAAGCCTGCGGCTGCCGCTACTTTTTGATTCCAGCGCATGTTAGGTGTTCCTTCCTAGGTATTTCCCTCTCAGTGAAACTAGCGGAATGGGCTCGGTCTGATCTACGGTTTCTGCAAATGTCGGGAGGCGGGCTTCAGTGGCGCATCGTGTGTAAAGCGCAGCATCAGCGGCCAGCAACCCTTTGCAACGCCCACACCAGGGGCCCGCCCTACGCATTGGGATGGACAATCACTTTGATGGCGTGCGCATCGCGGCGCCCTGCAGTCAGCGCTTCCTCAACCTGATCTAGGCCGTAGCTCCCGGTCACCAGTCGATCGAGATCGATACGACCCGAGGCGACTATGCGCCTCGGGCCATGCAGCACTGAAGCTCTCATCAGCTCGCCGGATCAGCTGAGAATCGAGCGCCCTGGGGTGCGTGTCCCGACCAGACCACGGCTGACGGCGCAGCCTGCCGTCCTCCTAGCACCGAGCTGTGGTCCCACACCCAATGCCAGCCTCGCCTTGATCGGTCAGTCATGCCTTCTCCTCGAAGCGCTCAAATGAGCAGGCAAATTGCACGGATGTAGCGCAGTCTCGCGTGTGTGTGGTTCCCTCGTCAATAGGGGCTATAAAAGTGATATTCTCTGCGCTCAAATGAGCAACCAAACACCGCAGGCATCGCAGCGATGGAAAGGTCCAGCTGAGTTGGTTTTGGCTGCCTCAGTGGCCCGGCGCTACTACATGGAGGGGCTAAGCAAAACCGAGATCGCCGACGAGTATCGGCTGAGTCGCTTCAAGATCGCTCGTCTGCTAGAGACGGCGCGCTCTCAAGGCTTGGTCCGGATCGAAATCAGTCACCCGGGGACCATCGACGTCGAGCTATCAGTACTGCTTCGGCAAGCCTTCCAGCTTGAACATTCCATCGTCGTGGACACCCAGGAAGACGATGCTGCATCGCTGCGCAAGCAGCTCGGCTTGGCGGCCGCCGACTTGTTGGCTGAGGTCCTGGCACCCACCGATGTCCTCGGACTAGCCTGGGCCCGAACAGTCAGCTCAATGGCCACCCAACTCCGTCGATTGCCGACCATCCCGGTCGTGCAACTGACCGGCGCTCTGTCGCACTTGAGTGCCAGCTCGAGTTCCATTGACGATAGCTCGATCGATGTTGTGCGCGAGACAGCGCGGGTCGCCGGCGGCCCAGTTTATTTGTTCTTTGCGCCGTTCCTGGTACCCAACGCGGCTACCGCGCTGGCACTTCGTCAGCAGCCAGACGTGGCGCGCGCCTTCAGCAAGTTTCCCTCCGTCACCAAGGCAGTCGCCGGCCTCGGGCACTGGGCGCCGGGGCAATCAACCCTCTACGACGCGGCGACGGACTCCGAACGCCGAGCGCTGCTTCGGCAGGGAGTCTGCGCCGACATTAGCGGCGTCTTCGTCGCCGAGGACGGCACGCCGCTCCATACCGAATTGAACGATCGGATGGTCGGCATCAGCGCGAGTCAGCTGAAAGACATTCCCGAGGTGATCGCGATCCCGTACGGTGACGGCAAGCTAGAGGCCACACTGGCCGCCCTGCGAAGTGGCCTCGTGCATAGCCTCGTCACCCATGCTGCGCTCGCCACGGCGCTGCTCGAGGCGGGTTCCCTGTCGGCTCAGACTGTCGTCGAGACGTCCGGATGACTCAGCCGCTGCGTGAGGTACAGCTTGAAGGTGGCATCGCCAATCGAGGCCGCGTCGTCCGGGTGGGTGAGACCGTGCGTCGGCCCCTTGACTGACCAGCCGCGCCGCTTACGCACCCAGCCATCGTCGAAGTCAGGCCGCGCCTTGCCAGTTGGCCTTAACTTGGCGGCCCAGCGGTCGCCCGGTCTTGGTGTTGCCCGTGCTGCTTCTCTACTGTCGAACGGCCCGACTTGGCGGGGATAGCGGCCTCGGTGAGACCTTGTAGAGTTCCGCTCATATGAGCACAAGACCCCCGTGCCGTCCTTGGATGCCACGACAGTCAACGCTCTACGACGCCTCAGCTGATCTGGAGCGGCAAAGCCTTCTTCTGCGCAGGCGTCGGCGGATACATACCTCGCTGGTCACCGCTCTTCTGCGAGGACCAACACGGCGAGCAAACGCATAACAAGCCGGACTTTGATGACAGCCCACCAATCAGCTGAAGTTCCCCTGCACGGTGGCTTCGCTAACCGAGGGCTCGTCGTGCGCGTCGGCGACACCGTGCGAAGGCCACAGCGAACAACAAGTGCGGCAACGCATGCGCTGCTTCAGCATCTGCAGGGTGTGAGCTTCGATGGCGCACCCCGCTTTTTGGGCGTCGACTCAAAAGGCAGGGAGGTGCTCTCATACATTCCCGGCGATGCCGTAACGCCGCCCTATCCCGCGTGGGCCTTGACCGACCCCGCCCTAGTCAGCGTGGCGGAACTGCTTCGCCGGTACCACGCGGCGGTCGCGACCTTTGACTCAGGACCGTACCGTTGGCCCCCGTCGCCCCCGCCGCCGTACGCGGGGAACCTCGTCAGCCACAATGACCCCAATCTTGACAACGTTGTGTTCCGGAACGGACGCGCCGCCGCATTCATCGACTTCGACCTCTCCAGCCCCGGCTCGGTCCTCTGGGACATCGCCGCCGCCGCGCGCTTTTGGGCACCGCTGAGAATCGACGCTGACATCGCCGATTCACGGCGCGGTCAGTCCCTTCGACGGTTTCGTACTTTCTTGAACGCGTACGGCATCCACGACTTCGACCCCACACAGCTCGTTGACGCCGTTCGAGTCAATCACGATTGGCTCTACGCAGTCGTCCGCTCCGGAGCCGAGCACGGAAATCCCGGGTTCGTCGACTACTGGCGAGAGGCGTGTGACCGCGTTAACCGAACCCGACACTGGTACGCGGCGAACCAGCAGCTCCTCACCGACGCACTGACAGGCCGCTATGACAACTGGGAGCAATCGGCAGACGCGGGTCCTGCCGGAGCCGCGACGGTATAACCCCTTGTGTGCACGCATGCACGCCAGGTACAGCGCCAACATCCCGTGCAGCGTGGGATGTTGACATCGCGAGACCCGCCTCTTAGGACTAGGTGGGATCTAGCTGTTGATCATCTGTGCTTCACATCAGAGGCAGTCTCAGCGCGACACTACGATGAAGGGGTGTCCGACATCCCCGTAGGCTCGCCACCAGCTCCGCCCGGACGCCATGCAGCCCCGAGTGGCTGGTACCCGGACCCGGTGAACTCGGCCCAGGAACGTTACTGGGACGGCTGGCAGTGGTCCCGCAATACGCGACCCGTCGAGCACGCCGCACCGAACGCCCGCTTTGGCCAGGCTTCGTACGCGCCTTACCCGGTCTCCAATCGGACGCCGCCGCTCGGCCATGTCGGACCGCGTGCGGGTCGGCTGCAGGCGATCATGACCGCGGATGGCGTTCCCCTTGCGTCATGGTGGTGGCGGGCGCTGGCAGTGCTGATCGACAGTGTGATGATCACAACGATCGTCACTATTATCACCTTCCCGGTGTGGCGATCGGTCTACGCGGCATGGGTCAGCTACTTCGACGGCGTGCTGGAAGCCCAGCGGCTGGGAGTTCCGCCGCCTGCGGTGAACCTGACCGATCTGATCTCTACCTACAACCAGCTGATCTTGACCGTGGCGACGCTTGGTGTCGGGATGCTGTATCACGCGGGATTCCTGCGCTGGAAGTCGGCGACGCCCGGGAAGTTGATCTGCGGCCTCCGGGTGGTACCGGTTGACCGGGGCCATGACCCAGGCCCCCTTGCCTGGAGCTCGGTCCTCATCCGCGCCGGTATCTGGGTGCTACCCGGCATTAGCTCATTCCTCAGCCTGATCACGCTCGTGGACGTTCTCTTCCCGCTTTGGCACCCAAAGCGACAGGCTCTGCACGACATCGCGGCCAGGACCCAAGTCGTGCGG
>JBKPBV010000167.1:0-12581 GCA_046727055.1 Actinomycetota bacterium
TACAACGACCAGCTTGGCCCCTTCTGTCGGGATCTTGCGGCACTGGCCGCCATGGAGTGCGTCTTGCCGATGAACACAGGTGTAGAGGCAGTCGAGACTGCGATCAAGGTGGCGCGCCGCTGGGGGTATGACGTCAAGGGGGTGCCCGAGGGGCAGGCCCAGATCGTGGTGATGACGAACAACTTCCACGGCCGCACCACCACGGTGATCAGCTTTTCCAACGATCACATCGCACGCCGCGGCTTCGGCCCGTTCACGCCCGGGTTTGTTGCCGTCCCGTTCGGGGATGCGGATGCACTGGCTGGGGCAATCACCCCACGGACCGTTGCGGTGTTGCTGGAGCCAGTGCAGGGCGAAGCCGGCGTTTTCGTGCCGCCGGCGGGATACCTCGCGGCAGTACGGCGTATCTGTACCGACTCTCGCGTGCTGTTCCTTGCCGACGAGATTCAGTCGGGCTTGGGACGGTGCGGGACGACATTCGCCTGCGAACACGAGGACGTCGTACCCGACGTCTACATGTTGGGTAAGGCGCTTGGTGGCGGGATTGTGCCGGTGTCCGCCGTCGTGTCTCGAAACGACGTTCTGGGCGTGATCAGTCCGGGCAGCCACGGGTCGACCTTCGGCGGCAATCCGCTGGCGGTCGCGGTTGGTCATGCGGTGGTGGGCCTCCTGGAGACCGGGGAGTTCCAAGAACGCGCGCGCGTCCTCGGCGAGCGGCTCCGGCGCCGGCTAGAGCCCCTGGTAAGCAGCAGGGGGATCACCGAGGTTCGCACCGTAGGGCTATGGGCCGGGGTGGACCTCGATCCGGCGGTACTGTCGGGCCGGCAGGCCGCCGAAGGCCTCGCGCAACGCGGAGTGCTGGCGAAGGAGACCCACGACATCACGATTCGATTCGCACCGCCGTTGATCATCACCGAGGAGGAGCTCGACTGGATGCTGGATCAGTTCGAGGCTGTGCTCGACGCCGCGACGGCCGCCCACTAATCCAGGCAAGTTGCCAGTAAGGGGCAGTCTCAGTCAACATTCCGGTTCATTCGAATCCAGCAGCGATCTGCATCCCGAAGACCTGAGGCTATTGGCGGAGTCAGCGTGGTTGGCTGCGGATCCAGACGCGGCGCTCGTGGCACGGGAGCGTTCGCATGCCGGGTATCTGGAGCAGTGCGACAAGTGCCACACAGCCGAAATGGCTCTGCAGCTTGCCCTTACAACCTATCGACCATCTGGAAACCGCCATCGGGAACGCACGGCTCGGCAGGGCCAAGACATTACTCGAGCAAACCCGCAACGAGTGTGCAGCGCACGGATGGCAGACAATTTTGCGGCCTATTTCGCGGGCCGCATTACCGGCGATGCGGATGAAGCACTCCTCAGGCGCGGCTGGCACAGGAGATCGGCGAACGGCTCGCTGTACCGGCGATCCAAGCTCTCGCCCTGCAGATGCAGAGCTATGCACTGGTCGGTATAGGTCGCATCGCCGATGGTGTGGCCCTGATCGACGAATCCACGGTGGCGGCGGTCAGCGGCGAACTGGACCCGCTGACAGCTGGGAGGATCTATTGCAGCACGATCAACATCTGCGGCGCTCTCGGGGCGCGAGGGCGTTGTTGATCTTGCCCGGCGGAGTCTGCGCTGGCGCGTCCCGGTGCGGTGGTATCTGGTCGCGCTGTTCACCGTTCCGGTCCGAGCGACGCTTATTTCACTTGCCATCTATGGCCCACGAGTGCTGGCCTCACCGGCTGGTGGCTGGCCGCGAGCGCTCGCCGAGGTGGTCGCCGTCTTCTGCTCCAGCTCGTGCTCTTTCAGCTTGCCGAAGAGATCGGATTCACCGGGTTTCTCCAGCACCATTGGCAGGACCGGTATAACCCCATGAAGCTCACCCTGTACGTCGCACTGCTGTGGGCGGTGCTGTTTGGCCTGCCGCTGATCGCGCTGTTGCTCGGCTTGTCTTCGGAGGCTCATTGCAAACAGCGGATCTCGGGCTGGTGTTGATCAAACAACTCGGCTCGATCGTGCTGGCCGTGGTAGTGATCAATCTGTGGGAGGAAACGGTGTGGGCTGGGTTCTTCCAAACCCGCTTGGAGGCCCGCTTCAACTTCATCGTGGCCGCCGTTTTGACGGCACTGCCGTTCGCGGGTGTTCACGTCCCGCTGCTGCTCCTGGATTATCAGGTGTCGGCGCTCTCAGTACTGATCGGCATCGGTGGCCTGCTGATCTTGGGCATTGTCGTTCGGCTGCTGATGGGTGTCATGCTGCGCGCCGCCTTCGACAGCGTATTGGCGGTCGGGATCTTGCACCAGATCTTCGATGCCAGCAACAACAACAGCGTCCTGGTCGACTCCTTACTTGATGGCGCCGATGCCGGCAACATGACCCAGCTTGCCGCCGTTGTACTGACAGTGTTGGTCGCCGCATGGCTGCGGGTGATCGTCAATGGGTTGGCGGCGATCCTGTTCATGATCGGCTACGCGTTGTTCGGCGTTGCCATGATCAGGACCGCGACGCCGCCTCGCTGGTCCGGTGTGCTGGTCGCGGTGGGCGCTCCGGCCCACTTGGTGGGTTTTCGGGATAGCTCAGCTCTCTCGACCGCCGTGTGGCCGGTCGCGATCTTGGGAGTGTGAGTCTTGTCGCCGGCCTAGCGTGGCCCGGCTATCGGCTGTGGCACACACCGGCCGCTCCTGATGTGCCTTCAGATAGGCGGCTCTTCGGCGTTCTCGGGGGCGGCGGGCATGGTCGTGTCGTTCGGTGTGAGGTAGGTCGAGGCTCTTCATGATCGGTAGCGACCAGGCAAACCGTGATTGAAGGACCTCGACGATGGCTGAGCCTATGTCGTGCTGCGCTGGACCCCGGCGGCTACTGCGCTCGCGTCGACACCTTGTTCAACATGCCCGGCGTCCATGTGCTTGATGTGGCCCTGGCGTGAGCCGAGCGGCAGGGTTCCGTCCGGGCTGCGGCCCACGGTTGAGTCGCATCCGGGCGCGGCAGGCTGCCCGGGTTGTCACGGCGGGTGCGGCGGCTGCGCGACATCCCGGCGTTTGGGGCTCCGGTCGAGCTGGCCTGGCGGCAGCGCCGCTATCAGTGCGCCGAGCCGCTTGGCCGCTGGACGACTCACCCACCGGAATCTCCGATGAGCCAGATAAGCCGATACCATTATGAGCACCGGATCTTCGGCGAGTCCCGTCGCGAACTCAACCGGCACGCCTCATCGCGCACGGGTGATCATCTTCCGGCCGGTTGCCAACTCTTGCTGCCTTTCTGCGTGGTGGCCGGTGCTTGTGGCGTCGGCGCCCTGAGTGCTGCTCCAGCCCGATCAGGAGACACGACTGACCTGAATCGCAGGATCCTCACCGTTGCCGGCAGCGTGGACGCGATCACTGCGGATGTGCTGCTCGACCTCGCACAGCGACGGCACCGGACACTGTTGATCGTCGAACAGGCCATCGCGGGCATTGTGGCTGGCGCGATCATCCTTCCTGCAATCGGCGTGCCCCCGCCGATTGCCTACCCGTACTGGCGCGACATGCGGCCGTCGTTGGTACGGAACGACAGCCGAGTCCTGCCCGGGCCGGGCCTGGCGTTCTGGTAGGTGCGGCGCATTCCTTCGCCGATCCGGAGGTAGCCATCCTCGGAGGTCTTTCCGGGCATGCCGAAGGAGCGGTGCCGGGCAGCGGCAAGTCGTTGCTGGCCGACTGCCTCGCTGCGTTGGGGTTCGCACATCGTTTGACCGGTAGCGAGTGGCATCTGAGGTCGCCGCGAGCGGTACGTGCCACACATCCGCTACCCCGGGCCAACGGGCCCGCCCCGACCGCGATCTCGTCTCCGAGCCCAACCATCAGCACGCCCGGCCTTTTGATCCTGTCCGCGTCGGCCGCGGCTCCGTTGCTCGCCTTCCCCTGGCGCGTCGTGGGGTTTCACGGGGGTGCGCGGCTCAGCTTGGCCGGAACTGGATCAGGTAGCCCACACCGGCCGCAACGAACACAACGAGACCGAGTGCGGAGAAGGCGTAGGCGGCGTTAACCCAGTCCGCTCGTCGTCGCATGATCGGCGCCATTGTCGCGATCTGGAGGAGCCGGATCCGTCTCTCCTGAGTGTCGTCGACTTCTGTTGCTGCCTTGAGGAAGCTGTCGCGATCGATCTCGGCGATCCTCGCGAAGAACCACAGGTGTGCGTCGTCGACCTTGGTTGGGTCGATGTGTGTGGCGCCGGTTCTGTGCCGTGAGTGCAGGGCCATGAGCGCGGATACCACGGAGCATGCCAGCGCGGTGACGGCCAGCACTGCCAGGATCGACGTTGAGGTGCCTGCTTGCGCGACGGTCTTCGCCACGTCATCCGGGCTAGATGAGATCACCGCGCCGAACACTCCGATGACAAGCCCGTCCAGCGTCAGGATTGTCTGTGCCCGGCTGTACAGGTCTCGGTTCAGTGCCGCTAACTCGGCGTGCAGTTGGCGGGTGTAGGCGAGTCCGGGTGCCTCGCTCATGTGTCGTCGCCGATCGGTCCGGCGGCGAGCGCCCTGTTGAAGGCGCGTAGCGGATGGCGCCCTTCTGCCTCGGGGCCCTCGCTAAGTGAGATGTACGCGAGGTAGGACAGCAGGACGCCTCGCGTCACCGCCTCGAGCATGGTGAGGTCGTCCTGAGTGAGGGTGGCCGCGTGTATGTCGTGGGCAAGCCGGTTGCGTAGGTCGCCTGCCCGCTCGAGCCAGCTTGGCGCATCTGGCGCCGTGTCGCCGTGGGCGTTCATTGCGTTCGCGGCACGGACTGCGAATGAGGCGCCTGCGCTTGCCCCATGCACCGAGCCCAGCATGGCTTCGAGGGCGATGAAGCGGTACAGGCCACGCTCCCCCCAACTTGTAACCTGCGCGAAGGAGAGGCAGAAGTTCTCGATGGCGAGAGCCGCATTGGTGTGGGACCTGTCGGTTAGGCATTGGCTGACCCGGTAGGCCAGGCCGCTTAGGTGCTCGACGTCTTCGATCCCCACGATGTATGGGTGTTCGGGTCGGTATCGGTAGAACGCTGAGCGGAAGGCCCGCACTTCCCTGACCGCGAAGCCGTTCGGGTAGGTCATGTAGATGCCCACATCATCTGGATTAACGAAGTCGCCGGTCGAGTAGAGACGAAGAGCGGCCACCAGCGCGTGGGCCTGCTCTTCCTGCTCGATGAGGGTCGGGTCGGCTTCGCCGGAGCCATCTATGCTGCTGAGCCGCAACATGCAGATCGGCGGCCGGCTGTATGTCTGCATCCCAAGCCGCTCCGCGGCCACCTCGCGGCCAGCGTGCTCTTCGACGACGTCGCCGTTCTCCATGTCGCTCCACTGCTGCCAAGTCGGCTGATACAGCAGCGTTCCATCCACAATGAACTCTTCGTCGGGGGCAGCCGTGGCCGTATCGAGCTGAAGGCCCCAGAGCGGCCATTCGAAGACATACCCTTCGTCGCTCATGTTCGTTCCATGATCTCAGCGCGGAGCGCATCGAACGCGTCGGGACTGTTGAACGCAGCGTCTAGCGCCGCCTGGAACTCGGCGACCTGGCTGTCGGGACGACGTGTGAACCAGCGCAGGGCGCGAAGCGCCAGCAGGCAGGTCAGCTGGCGGATGCTTTCCTTAAGGAATTCGGTTCGCTCCGGCGTGTCTGTGGTGTCTACCTCTCGGCCGTGCACGAGGTCGGACCTAAGTGAGTACAGGGCACGTCCGAGCGCGTCGTACTCATGCGCGTCCCCAGCTGCGGCTAGCACGGAGAACCGGCGCCCGAAGGTTGCAGTCAAAGGTTCGCCTCGCTGTACGAGCAGCACTTCCAAGCCCGCCACCAGGTGCAGTGTCGCATTCAGGTTGCTGAAACCGGGCCGTGCCGTTCGGATGAGCGCCACCATCAGAGCCTCGATCTCGGATTCTCCTGCCGAGAGGAGGTCCACCGCTTCCTGAAGTCGCTCGAGGTCCCCCGCATCTAGGACGAAGGCTTGATATTGGCTCCCGTATACCAAGAGGTCTCGTTCGCATGGACCGATCCGACGCGCAAAGGAAGCGTTTACGCCGGTCTGCCTTAAGTCGGCGGGAAGGTCGTCACCGTCGATGACGAGGTACGAGATCGACAACTCTGGCTGCGGGAGCGGCACTGCTGTGGCGAGAAGCAGCCCGTGGTACAGCGTGGCCAAAGCTACGCTGCCGGGGTCCTCCTGCGCCTGGAACGCCTCATGAAGTCTTTCCACGCCGCCTGCGGAAGGATCGGTGCCGAGCTCTACCTCAAGGAAAACAGGCGCCGTCTGCTCGTACTTCGAGTCGGCGAAGGGGAACGCGTCATCCATTCCGCGCCACTCGGCGTACGGGATGCTCCGCAACACGCCTGTAGCCAATGGCAGCTTGGGCGCTGCCGGGTGAAGCCTGATCAGTGGCACATGACCGACGAACCGTCGCACGGTGTGACTGTAGCGACAGCGCCGCTGCGACAGCCAGGAGGAAGCACCCACGAATGGGCAGGGCCGCTGCTGGAAGACGCCGTCGAGTGATCAGGGCTATACCAGGCGCCGGGTCAGTCGTGATGCCGAGTGGAGTCGACTGGGGCGAGGTCTCGAACGACGCCTTAAGACGCGGTTGTGCGCCCTCCTCGACTATGGCAAGACGCAGGCGCTCAATCGGCCGGGAGACCACGTTCACGCCGCATCCGAGGCGAACGCATTCGTCATCACCAGGCCGTTCGCTTTCCTGCTCGCTGTGATCCTTGATCAACGCATTCCAGCGAGCGTGCTTGGCGGGCGCCGTACGAGCTGATGCAGCGCCTCGGCCAGCTTGATCCCGTACGCATGCTGGCCGATGGATAGCCTGCATGCGGCAGTAGGTCACCATCAGCGCTACATCGTTATCGCGAGAAGATGCCAGAGTTGCTTGTCGAGGCAGCCCGCTTCGTTCTCAAGGAATATGGCGGGGGCGCCGCGAGGATATGGAACGACGAGCCCACAGCCACGGAGCTTCAACAGCGTCTAGACCAGTTCCCGGGCATTGGCCAGAAGAAAGCTGCGATGGCGGGTTCCGGCACATGAACGATGGGCTGGTTAGCAAAGAGATCTACCGCGCCTGTATGCGGCAGCTGCTCGACACGTGGGAGAACGCCGCCCAGTACGAGGTGCCAGCCGATCGGTACCGTTCCTTCTTGCTGACGTTCGCCTGGGCGGCCCAAGTTCACCGGTTCGGTCGCGCCTTCCTCAAGTTGGAGGAGATCGGTCTAGAAAACGAATGTCACCCACTGCTCCGGGCAGCCCTCGAATACGCCGTAGTCGGTCATTGGGTCGCTAGGACCGGCGACGATGCAGTCATTGCTCGCTACATCGATGACCAGCGGCAACTCAAAGCGATGGTCAATGACGCCAAGGGTTCCCTCATGACGTGATCCCATCACCCTGGAACGTCGAAAACTTCGCTGAAGCCGTGGATGACCAGGCGATCCAACTTGTGGACGAGTCCAAGTTCATCCGCGACTTCGCCGAGCTATGTCAGAACCTCGGCATCCGAAGCTCGATCTACCCCGCCTACCGATTGTCTTGCTGGTTCACGCATCCGACGCTGCGCGGGGCAAGCCTCTACGTCATCGACGATGGCGGTGAGCTGAGAGCATCCCCAGCCACCGGGTCCGATAACGGCCTGGTGTCGATGATGGCTCACTGTGTGCTATGGAGCAGGCGGACAGTCGACGACCTCCGCGTTGACCACACCGAGGAGCAATTTCTGGACGGCCTGGCCGATCGCATCAACGTAGTGCCGAGGCTGCCCGAGCCGAAGACGCCAGCAAGCGCTGAGGCGACCGAGGATCAGGCTCGGGGATAGCGCTGCAAGATCATCAAGATGTGTTGGGTCCGTCGTGGCTGGCGGATCAACGCCAGGAACGAGCCCAGCTGGCATTTCAGGTTCATTGCTGATGTGCCTTCGATTGCTTACATCGATTCGATCGCTGCGACCGGCAACGATCATGATGTCGATCACCGATTTGATCTTGGCTTCGCGCAACGGTTGTGTCTGCTTTCCAAGCGTCACGCGTGTCGTCGCCCTCCGCTAGAAAGAGATCGCCAACACCTTGCCACGTCAGGGTGGCCATGAAGAACCCGCCATCCAGCATGGGCCCCGTTCTAGCTGGTGGTGATCAGTTGATCGGTCCCGCAAAGATCACGGGCTCGCGCTCGTTAACGGTGTCGCCAAGGCCAACCTCCAACACGACATCGCTCCAGTAGTTATCTGGTATCGCGTAAGCGAAGCGCCAGTCCGTGCCTTGCCGGGGAGAATGGTCCCACTGACACCCTCAATATCACCAGGAGTGTAAAGTTCTTGAGCTCTCTCGCCCTCGGGGCCGTAGGTCACGCTGCCGTAGGAGGCGATTCCCTCGCCACTCAGACTCAGCCTCTCGCGCGAATCGTTTTTGACCCTTACGGTGAATACGGCGTAAGGCATCCCGGCCTTGATCTTTTTGTCGTACTCATCCGCCGCTTGCTGCCGAGTGAGGCGACCCGTCTTGATCTTGGTGACCTCGACAGTCACTCCATCGTCATAGGTGTACTTCTGTTTGAAATTCGGTGTGCCCTGGCCGGGCGTCGAAGTTTCGCTCGGTGTTGATGTTGATGTTGGTGTCTGGCCTGGAATGACATCAAGGCATCAAGGTTGGGCTCGTTACGAAGATTTGGAGCAATGTGCCATGGAGCACGAACGAGCCGAGCTGATTTCCGTTCTTGTCGACCAGAGCCCGGTCGATGATGAGCTCTTGATCGCCCACCGACTCCTGGCGGCGAGGGGCCACTGGTGATTCGGCGGGACAAATGTCTGGTCGGCCGGCGGGTCGCCCGGCGCTGGACGCTCGATCAGTGTGAACTTCGCCATGGCTGCCTCCATTGCGGACGGTTGTGAATCTGTCCGGTGTCGAGGGATTCGAGGGGTCTTGGAAAGATCGACGATCACCTTTCGGGACGAATCGGCCTGTCTCAGCTCGGTTGAAGGCCTTTCCGTGCGAAGTCGAGTGTGTCGTACAGCTGGCGTGGAGTTTGGTAAGCAATGCCTTCAAGCTGCACGCTGGCATGGAGCTCATCAGGATCGTGGCCTTTGGCCAGCTCCTCGGCAATGTTCTCCAGCGTCGCTGCATTCGCCGAATCAATCAGTGCCCGGAGATCGGCATCGGTCTTTTGTCGAGGCTCTGCCCAGAGCCTAAGAGCGGCGAGCAATACCGCTGCGTGTTCAACGAAGTAGTTGGTGGAGTCCACAACGAAGTGGTGCGTCGAGTCCGAAGACGTAGACCGGATGTGCGCCCTGATCTCCTGATCCGCCTGCTCTCTGAGCTCAATGAAAGTGCTCACGCCTCAGCAGTGTGGCACTAATGGTTCCGCGGCCCGTCACCACGCCTTCGTCATGAGATCCCAGTGATGCTGCGCCGAACCGCGCCCCAACATCAGCACTATCGCGGGCCTGCACCGAGCTACGAGAAAGCCCAGACAAGAAGAGCGATGATCAAGATGGTCACGACAAGGACAAGGACCTCGTTAGGGCTGAGCTGTAGTGCGACGCGCGTCAGCTCCACTCCACGGCCCCCGTCCGACTCACTAATGGCCAAATCGTATAAGGGGACGGAGGCGACGGACCGTTGTCATTCTCCGCGTGTCGCCTTTCGCCTGCAGGTCCTACCACGCCTTGGTCATGACATCGCCAGTGATCGACTCGCCGGCGTGGCCCTCCACATTCATCTGCACGGCATTCGCCCTGCCTGCTAAGGCTATGGCCATCGCATCAGCCCGGTCGGGTGACGGCAGACCTCGCTTGCGCATCTCGTCCTTCGATTCGATCTTGATGCGTCCGCGTGAGTCGATGCCTCACTTGATCGAGCCGAGTTGGCGGCGAGCTTGTCGTCATCGGGGTCGATCTCGATCTCGCCCTGTTCGAACCGCTCACGCAATGTCCAGTAGTCCTCCGCTCGATCATTAACGAACCGCTCCTTGTCGATCGTAGCTTCGCAGCCGTTGCAGGGCGTGACTGGCGACTGGAGCTCGGTGAGACGGCCCACTACTCCACCGCCAACACCGGGAAGGTCATGGGCCAACACCGGGAAGGCATGGGGTGTCCTCCCTGCGGGGGGCGCGGTAGACCCATATCCAACCGGCTTTCTCTGTGCATGATCACTGTCTCGTCTCCGAACGACGTCAGCGGCGATGATCGGGCGGCGCG
This sequence comes from Actinomycetota bacterium, assembly GCA_046727055.1. GTDB lineage: Bacteria > Actinomycetota > Actinomycetes > Propionibacteriales > Propionibacteriaceae > Microlunatus. Next base: position 10,180 of record JBKPBV010000167.1, read on the forward strand.
TCCGTTCAAGCTTTCGCTTCTGTGCCGCCTCGATCCATTTGGGCAAGATCGGTGGGTCATCGGAGATGTCCGGAAATCGCCCAACACCTTCGACTGATAGATCGGGCTGGGTGACGCCCCAGCGGACCTTACGCTCCTCCGCCCATTCGGGTGAGAGGGGGAGCGGCAGCAATTCCCCGGCACCTTCTCTCCTGTACATGGCGGCGTGTCGGATGCGCTGATCGTTTCGACATGCCAGCCAGAGCCTGGCTTGCAGATGGTGGGGAAGTGCGATGCAGGATCAACGGTGTTCCTACTGCGCCATCGCCAGCGTCGACGGAGCTCGGCCTTCTGATGGGCGTTGCCCATACAGCGCTAAAGGATCGCCTCGAGGACCCAAACCGGCAGCAGAGCTAAGTAGTTGATGATCAAGACGCCAAATTGGCGACACCGTTCTCAGTTCCTGGTGCCTGAGGGCCAATCGTTTACAGACTGGCCCTCCCCTCCTCGGCTTGCTGCTCGAAGTATGTGTTGGCTCGTTCCCAACTCTCTATGGGCTTGGTCAGTTCAGTTCTTGTGCTGATGCCTGGGTTATGTCGTCGAGTTGTGAGCGGCGTCGGAGCAGGGCGATGCCCATGCTCAGCATGAAAACGAAGAAGCCGATGAAGCCGACGCTGGAGATACCCGCGATCACCGACGATGCCGGGCTGAGCAGACCCAACCATCCCGCGAGCGCCCCGACGAGCAGGCCAAGCCATCCGATCCACCGCGGCAACGCGCGGGTGGTAAGGATGGCCACCGCGTACAGCGGAACGACCACGCCCCAGCCGAGGAAGTTGCCGGCAGCGTTGGTCACAAGGGCGGTGGCGGCGAAGGTGTCGGCAGTGGCCGCCAGCGTGGCCTGTTCTGCCGGGTCGGCGGCGACGTAGGCCGGCACTAGTTCGTAGGCCATCGCGATCGGGATCAGGTGCGAGACAGTCACCAGCGTCAACCCGACGGCGCCAAGAATCGGCGCCAGGATCATCACCGGCCCAGCCACCCGAAGGGTGTCGTAGAAACCCACCAGCGCGACGATCCCCAAAAACCCCATCAGCATGACCAGCCAGGCCCCAACGAAGAACAACCCGCCGGCCCCCTCTACGGCCGCGATCCAATCCCGGCCCGGCCGTCCGGTCTCCGGGATCAACACCCCCACACCGCTGGAACCCATCGCCACGGCGCCAAGCACAAAGCAGATAACCGTGCCGAGTGCACACACGGCGGCGACCGTGGAGAGCCTGAGCGTCCTCATAACCCCTAGCCTCCCACCGCGGTACCCAGCTGGCAGATTCCAGGGATCCCCAATTCCTGGAGGTTCTTGATCTTGGTCGGATTGGGCGAGGGAGGAGCTGATTATCACTCGCCAGGCATTGAGCCGCCTGACGAAACGGCCTGAACTTGCACCGGCAGGGCCACGCTCGTGCATGATGCGACCACCCCGAGTCAGGATCTACGCTGGCTGACATGGCGTCGGAGGTGTACGCCAACCGCATGGGATGGCCCAGTTTCGTGGCCGTCACCGCCCCGCCCCTGCTGCTGGCTGGGCTCGGTTTGACCCATCCGAACGACCTGAGCGGGGCCTCGGCCGGGTGGTGGACGAGCCTGCACATCATTCTGGTTCCGCTGTTCCCGCTGCTCGGGGTCAGTCACTGGGTCCTGCTTCACGGACGGCCGGGCGTGATCGCGTGGATCGGCCGGGTTGCGGCCTTCTTGTACATCGCGTTTTACGCCGTGACTGACCACATCGCTGGCATCGGCACTGGCGTGGTGATGCAGCAGTCAGGCGCATCCAGCACCTCGGAACGTCCCGAGATCGGCTGGCTCTTCGGCGTCGCCAACGATATCGGCGGCGCGGGTGCGTGGGCTTTGACGTTGGCGGCGGTCGCGACCGCGGTCGTGGCAGTTCGCGACGGGGGTCGGCGTGTGCTGCCCGGCGGCGTGCTCCTGGTCGCATCGAGCGGGTACTTCGCGATCGCCGGAGTGCACATCTACTGGCCGCGCGGAGTCCTCACGATGCTGGTGATGGCCCTCGCCTTCGGTTGGGTGGCCTTGACAGTGCCCCCATCCGAGTTGGTTCGGCAGCGGACCGCCGCGCGGAGAGCCGCCAATCAGCGCGTGGCAGAATGACCGGACCGGTGGTAGCTTGCACCGTTTTGGTTGCCTTCGACAGTCAGGGCAGGTTCGATGGCCATGGTTGAAACAGCGCCGCGGCGGCGATCGAAAGGCTGAGCGGCCTACCACCGAGGCCAAGGGTTCTACGCCACGGAAGCCGGGCTTCGGCTGCATACGACGACGCCGCGGCGATGCGGCCGGGTCCCGCTCGGATGCCGCACGGTGGACCCCTACCCAACAGACCCTTGATACTGGCGCGAGATCTCATGCCG
>JBKPBV010000168.1:0-8780 GCA_046727055.1 Actinomycetota bacterium
GAGATGGTGATCTCCTCCTTGACCCGGTAGCTGGCCCCGTACAGGTCGCGAAGCTGCATACCAGTCAGGTAGAGGACCGCCTCCCGCAACGTCTTGGACGGGATCGTGCCAGTGTTGACGCAGACGCCCCCGACCATCGACTTGCTGTCGATGACGCACACCTTATGGCCGAGCTTGGCCGCCATGATTGCGGCCTTTTGGCCGCCAGGACCCGAACCGATGACCGCCAGGTCGAAATCGTACGTGTGCTCCATAGCGCAAGCGTGCCAGACGATCGGCACCTCCGCCAGGTGTGGACCTCACGGCCGCTTCGCTCGGGGGCAGCCGGATGATCAGGACTGGCCCGAGAGGCGGCGCAGGGCTTGAATTGCCACCTGTCGATCAGTGGTTTGCCACATATCCGGCATCGATGCCTTCAGGAACGCCCCGTAGCGCGCAGTCACGAGACGCGGATCGAGTACGGCTACCACTCCCCTGTCCGTGAGACGGCGGATCAGCCGACCCGACCCCTGCGCCAGCAGTAACGCGGCGTGGCTTGCGGCGATTCTCATGAAACCATTGCCACCTGCCTCAGTGACGGCACGCTGGCGCGCCACCGTCAACGGCTCATCTGGTCGCGGAAACGGGATGCGGTCGATGATCACGAGCTGGCACGTGGTACCCGGCACATCGACTCCCTGCCACAGGGACAGCGTGCCAAAGAGGCTGGCATGTTCGTCGGCTATGAATCGCCTGGTGAGCTCGGGTAGCTGGGCATCGCCCTGGCACAGGATCTTCAAATGGGGCAGACGCTTGCGGGTGGAGACGGCAGCAACCTCGGCAGCCTTCCGGGACGAGAAGAGTCCGAGCGCCCGACCATCGGATGCCTCCACCAGCTCGGCGATCTCGGCTAAAGATGCGTCGGACAACCCGTCACGACCGGGCGTAGGGAGGGATCGCGCGACGTACAGGATCCCCTGCCGGCGATACTCAAACGGCGAGCCAACATCCAGGCCACGCCAGGAAACCGCTTCATCGTCAAGATCAATTGCAGCTGCCTCGTCGCGGCCTCGATCGCTCGGCAGCCCAGAAGAATCCACACGTTCCTCGGCCTTGAGACCGACGCTGGTCGCAATCGCCGTGAAGTCACCACCCAGCTTGAGCGTCGCCGAAGTCAGCATTGTGGTGCGTTCACCAAAGACCCGGGCCCGCATCAACCCCGCCACCGACAGCGGCGACACCCGGGCCTCACGCCCGAAGCGTTCGCGATCGGCGACCCATACCACGTCGCGTTTGTCGAGAGTTGCCATCCGCTCAGCGATGTCGAACACCTCCTTGACCGCCGCAACCGTCTGTCGCATCTCGGGCGTCTGGTGGTCCTCACCGGTCATTGCACTCACAGCGGCCCGCGCCGCGTTTCGTGCCACAACACAGGCAGCGACGAACGGGCCGTCTGTGTCTTCGACGCGTTCCAGAGCTGCGCCGTCCAACGCGATGCGCAGGGTTTTGGCCGACTCCAGTAATCCCAACGCAACCTCGTCCTCGAGGTAGGTCAACGCCCGGCGAGCCACCCGCTCGACCAGCTGTGGACTCAATTCCGCCGATGCGGCACCAGTCACTCGCGAGACCAGTTCATGCGCCTCGTCGATGATCACAGCGCTGTGCTCCGGCAGCGCGGTTCCGCCGTGCATGGCATTGATCGCCAGTAGCGCGTGATTGGTGACTACAAGATCAGCGGCGCGAGCGACGTCGCGTGAGCTCTCGACAAAACACTCGGCGCCGTAAGGGCAGCGCTGTGCACCAAGGCATTCCCGGACCGGAATGGAGACCTGAGCCCAGGCTCGTTCGGTATGAGCTGGCGCATCATCACGGTCGGCCAGGCCACCGTGCTCCACCTGATCCTCGGCCCACTGCCGCAGCGCCAATACCTCCGCGCCCAAGGCTGACTCCGACGTACTCTGCGCCGAGGACCTCATCGTCTCGATCAGATCCCCGGCTGGGATGAGCGTGCCCTGATCTTGCGCAGCGCCCTCCCGCAGTCGCAGCATGCAAACGTAGTTGGTGCGACCTTTGAGGATCGCGTGCCGCGGTCGCTCGCCGGTCACCGCCTCGACCGCATCCAGCGCCGCGGGAATGTCATTGTTGGCCAGCTGAGACTGCAGGGCCAGCGTCGCGGTTGCAACAACGATCCGCTCGTCCGGATGCCGGACCAGCCAAAGCAGCGCCGGAGCGAGATAGCCAAGTGACTTCCCGGTCCCGGTACCGGCCTGCACCAGAAGATGGTGATCAGATTCCAGGCACTCGGCAATGGCATCGGCCATCGCGACTTGCCCGGGCCGTTCCGCGCCACCGATCGCCTTGACCGCCGCCGCGAGCAGGTCGCGGTGGCTCACCGCCAGACTGGCGGCCTTGATCGCTGCGGTCACCGCAGAACTCTAGTCACCGCGACCGTGACCGGCCAGCATTACTGACTCGAGCGCTAGCGATTCCTGCTCACGAGCTCGTATGGCGTGAGCTCCGCTGCTAGTGACGGACTGACCCGAGCGGTGAGGAGCGTGCCGTCGGCGAGATGCTCGGTGGTCAAGAACTCGCCGGTCTGGTGAATCCGATTGACAAGATCGCCGCGCTCATACGGGACCAGCGCGCGAATCTCGACTTCCGGCCGCGGTAGCAGCGTCTCGATGGTCGTCCGTAGCCGTTCAATTCCGGCGCCGGTACGCGCCGAAATGAACAGGGCGTGGGGATAGGTGGCATGCAGCATGCTGAGCGTCTCAGCCGCAGCACGGTCCACCTTGTTGATCACGATCAGCTCAGGAGTCTCAGCTGCGCCGATGTCAGCCAGGACTCCACGCACCGCATTGATCTGACCGATCGGGTCAGGATCTGAGCCATCCACCACGTGCACCAGCAGATCTGCGTGCGTCGATTCCTCAAGGGTGGAGGCAAATGCCTCCACGAGGTCGTGCGGTAGGTGACGCACAAAGCCCACGGTGTCTGTCAGCGTGTAAATCCGGCCATCCGGGGCGGCGCTGCGGCGGGTGGTCGGGTCAAGCGTCGCAAACAGGGCGTCATCGACGAGCACACCGGCGCCGGTGAGCCGGTTGAGCAAGCTGGACTTACCCGCATTGGTGTATCCGACGATAGCGATGGACGGGACCTGATGACGGCGCCGCTCGGCGCGTTTGGTTTCTCGGGTTGTGTCCATCTCACGGAGCGAGGCTCGCAGCTTGGCGATGCGGCTGTTGATCCGGCGCCGGTCGGTTTCCAGCTTGGTCTCGCCAGGCCCACGACCACCGATGCCAACGCCGCCGCTCGCCCGACCGCCAACTTGCCTAGAGAGATTGCCGCCCCAACCGCGTAGGCGCTGCTTGAGGTACTGCAGCTGCGCCAACTCGACTTGCGCCTTCCCCTCAGCGCTCTTGGCGTGGGCGGCGAAGATGTCGAGTATCAGCGCGGTTCGGTCAATGACCTTCACCCCGACTCGGTCCTCCAGATTGCGCAGCTGCGCGAGCGTCAGCTCGCCGTCACAGATGACTGTGTCTGCTCCGGTGGCGATCACCACGTCCCTTAATTCGGCGACCTTGCCGCGCCCGATGTAGGTGGCTGGATCCGGTCGGTCACGGCGTTGAATCAGGCCTTCCAGGACCTGCGACCCGGCCGTCTCGGCCAGCAGCTTGAGTTCGGCGATCGAATTCCCTGCACTTACCTCACTGCCGGTGGTCCAAACGCTAACCAGAACGACACGCTCCAAACGCAGCTGGCGGTACTCGACCTCGGTGACATCGGATAGCTCGGTCGACATGCCAGCAACTCGGCGTAACGAGAGCCGATCTTCCAGGTCGTGCTGATCCCTATGGTCGTCAGATGCCTCTGCCAGCCGCGGCTCAAGCCGCTCAGCGAGCAAATCGTCATCTGGTGCGGGCGGAAACTGGGGGTCTCTTCTGGGAACTGTCATCTCCGGACCAGAATCTCACGGCCGCACAAGTCGCAGCGAAGCATTTGCCTCATCTCCGCGGCCGGCGACCTCAGGATCATATGCTGCGAGCGTCGGCCGATCGCGCGCCCGCTGTGCTGAGGAGGAGGGAGCGGAGGCGCTTTTCCTCTGCGAACGACGACGAAGTAGGCGGATCCATGCCCGCGATGCGCGCGAGCAGCATCACAAACTGCCCGCACCCTCAGAAGAGCGTGTAGCCGCCGTCGATAACCACGACCTCACCTGTCATGAACGACGACGCGTCCGAGGCAAGGTAAACGACGCTGGGACCCAGTTCGGAGGGCATTGCGTAGCGTCGCATCGGAGCATCGTCGATCCAGTGACGCTTGAATTCGGGATTGTCGACCGGGGCCATCTCAGTCTTGACGTAGCCGGGTGCCAGCGCATTAACCCGAACACCGTGCGGCGCCCACTCGGCGGCGAGCGAACGAGTCAGCTGATGCACAGCAGCTTTTGATGCGTTGTACGCCGGCTGCCATTGCGGCCGGTTGACGATGTTGGCCGAGATCGAACCGATGTTGATGATCGCGCCACTGTGTTGGGCGACCATCCGTCGACCAAACTCTTGGCAGCAATGCCAAACGCCGTTCACGTTCACATCCATCACAAACCGCCACTCCTCCGCGGTGACTTCAAGCGAGGGCCGATGGATGCACGCGCCGGCATTGTTCACCAGCACATCGACCTGACCGAGGCGGTCCATCACCTCCCCGACAGCCCGCCGCACCTGATCTGCCTCGGTAACATCCGCTGTCACGGCGGTAGCCGTTACACCGAGGGCACCCAGCTCCTTGATCACATCCGCGGCTCCACCGGTGTCGCGGACCATTAACACAACGTCGCTGCCGGCCTCAGCTAACGCGGTAGCGAGGGCACGGCCGATGCCGCGATTGGCTCCTGTCACGACCGAAACCTTGCCAGCGAGTGAAAACGCGTCGAGGACAGACATTCGCGACTCCTAGGAGCTGGCCCGGGCCGAGGCGCCGGATGCTGTGGGGGTGGGGCTTTGTAGCTCGAGGACTGCACGGTCAGGCAGAGCTAGCTCGCCATGCGCGATGAGAACCGCGGGTCCCGTCAGATAGGCCTTATCAAGGGTCAGCTCGACCTCGACGGTCCCCCCGGGCGTGTCGACCCGATAGGTCACCGGCAAGGGGATCTCATCCTGATCCTGGACCCGAGCCGCTGCGGCGGCCGCAACCGTTCCGGTGCCACAGGAGCGGGTTTCGCCGACTCCGCGTTCGTAGACGCGCATCGCGATGTGCTGTGGGCCAAGGCGGCGTACGAACTCCAGATTTGCGCCTTGCGGAAATTGCTCGGGTGGATCCCATCGGGGTGCCGCGTGAAGTGGAAGTTGGTCGAGGTTGTCCGCGAAGCTCACCGCGTGGGGGTTACCCACGTCGGCTGTCAGCGCCTTGAATTCAGCCCCATCAGCAGTTGTAACGACGCATCGATTCCCGATGGAAGCCAGGCCCATAGATACCCGAATCCTGCCATCTGGAAGCACCGTGGTGACCCTTAGGCCACTCCGCGTGGCGATGTGAACTACCGGTCCGCTTACCAGGTCTTGATCCAGCAGGAAGCGTACGAACACCCGGATACCGTTGCCGCACATCTCGGCGATCGATCCGTCCGCATTTCGGTAGTCCATGAACCAGAGTGAGCCATCGCCATCCCAGCTTTCGATGTGCTTGGCAAAGACCGCACGCAGCAGGCCGTCGGCGCCGATGCCGGCGTGCCGGTCGCAAATGAAGCGGACCTCGGCCGGGCCAACCTGCAGCATCGACTCACGATCAAGCACCACAACAAAGTCGTTCTCGGTCCCGTGTCCTTTCGTGAACGACCATCTACGCACGATGGTCAGTCTTTCACCACGGCGCCGGATCCCCGGCCATCCCGCACGGTGCCCGTCCCCGTCGGCCCGGCTTGCTCGTAGACAGCCGACACCAAATCCGGGTGGTCGCGTGGAAACCAGAAGATGCGTCCGTCCTTGCGGAACCATGACTCTTGTCGGCGTGCGAACCTACGAGTGGCACTGATGGTCAGATCCCGCGCCTGCGCCTCGCTGATCTCACCATCGAGGAAGCGCAGCACCTGTCGGTATCCCAGCGCACGCGAGGCGGTCATGCTTTCACGAAGGCCGGCGGCGGTGAGCCTGCGCACCTCGCCGACGAAGCCGGCGGCCCACATTGCGTCGACCCGGGCGGCAATCCGGGCGTCGAGCGTCGCTCGATCGACTGCCAGGCCAATCTGCACAACGTCAGGGAGCCGGTAGCGACGCTCCGGCAAGCTAGCGGTAAACGATCTGCCGGTCAGCTCGATCACTTCCAAAGCACGGATGATCCGGCGGACATTGCCCGAGAGAATGCGCGCTGCAGCCACGGGATCGGCATCGCTCAACCGCTGGTATAGCCGCTCCGCGCCCTGGCTCACGAGTTCTTGCTCGAGCCGCGCTCGAACCGCCGGATCTGTCCCCGGGAACTCGAAATCGTCGACGATGGCTCGCACGTACAAAGCTGACCCGCCAACCACGATCGGGATCGCGCTGCGAGCCTGGCAGTCCGCGATTGTGGCTCGCGCGATTTGCTGAAACTCCGCGACCGTCCAGGTCTGATCGACATCCAGCAGATCGACCATGTGGTGACGGATTTCGGCGCGCTCAGCCTCGGACGGCTTCGCCGTGCCGATATCCATGCCCCGATAGACCAGCATTGAGTCGGCGTTGACGATTTCTGCGGAATGCCCTCCGGCGGCGTAATGCTGAACCAACGCGGCAGCCAGGCTTGACTTGCCAGCCACGGTCGGACCCACGAGCACCACAGTCACGCCATCAGTGTGGCGCACCCAGGCGCAAGCCCAAGGCGCGCTCGGCGCGTGAATTCTCGCCGAACAGAGTAGCGGGATGTGTACTTTCCTCCGCGCCAAGAGTAGAACGGGAGTAGTGCCGGTCATCAAGCCGCTGGCACACGGATGTCCGTGTCCGGGCGTCCACACAACATCCTCAGACGTCCGCATCGCGGCGTATGCACACTCCCGGAGAGGCGGTAACGATGGGCATCTTCGACAAAGCGAAGGATGCGCTGAGCGGGAATGAAGACAAGATCGACGCCGGCATCGATAAGGCAGGAGACATGGTCGACGAGAAGACCGGCGACAGGTACACCGAGCAGGTCGACAAAGGCCAGGACATGGCGAAAGACGCGGTTCGCGACTTCACTTCTGACCAGCCCGAGCAGCCCGCTTGAGCTATGGCCTTCCCTCAGCTGCGGGTTCTGAGTCAGCCGCCCGCAACCGCGGGCGCGGTCGGGTCGGCTGACTCTCGTCGCTGTTCCCGTTGAACATATTCCTCGATAGCCTCGATGTTGTCCGGTGACCGCCGCACCACGGCAACAAGGTCACTCATTGTGGCGACTTCCTCGACTTGCTCCTTGATGAACCACTGCATGAACTGGTCCGAGGCGTAGTCATTCTCCTCACGCGCGATTCTGGTGAGCTCGTTGATCTGAGCAGTAACCCGGCGCTCCTGCTCGAGGGCGAGCTCGACGGGTGCGACCAGATCGGGGAAGTCCACCTGCGGCGCACTGACTCCGGGAACCAGCGCCGGCGCATCCTGGTCGATCAGATACTTCATCATCATCATTGCGTGCTCGCGCTCCTCGAGGGCTTGCGCATAAAAGAAGCGCGCCACCTGCGGCATCGTGAGTGCGTCGTAGTAGACGGCGCACGCGACGTATTGCTGATGAGCGGCAAATTCATGCCCGATCTGGACGTTGAGCTGCTCGACAAATCGTTCGGCGGGCATTCAGCGGCTCCTCGGGCAGCGTGTCAAATTTCGGTGCAGGTTTCGGCGGGCTGCACAATAGCAGGGACTCCTAGCGAAGGCATGCCGAGATTGATTGCGGCGCGAATAGGTTCGGGTGCCGACCGGCTCGCCTGCCACGCGTCCCCGCCCCGGGTGCGGCGCAGCGCGACTAGTCCGGCATCGGCGGTCAGGTGGTGCGGAGCCGCATACGTGATGATCACGTCGGCGATGTCGCCAGGACGCGGACGTTGCGCTGACCCTTCAGGCGCCGAGACATGGACTAGCCGGTTGTCGCGTGCCCGCCCGGACATCCGATGGGTGAGTACATCCTTGCGCCCCTCGCCATCGGCGAACATCACCTCAACCTGACGACCGACCTGCTTGAGGTTTTCCTGCAAGGCGATTTGTCCCACCAGCTCGACCAGGCGGTCGTAGCGTTCCTGGACGACTGGCTTGGGGACCTGATCGTCCATCGTCGCGGCCGGTGTTCCTCGTCGGATGGAGTACTGGAATGTGAAGGCTGCCGCGAATCGTGCAGCGGCGACTACATCCAGGGTCGCTTGAAAGTCGCTTTCGGTCTCCCCGGGAAATCCGACGATGATGTCGCTGGTGATTGCCGCCTCCGGCAGCGCGGCACGCACTTTGTCGATGATGCCCAGGTATCGCTCGCTGCGGTAGGACCGGCGCATGGCGCGCAGGATGGCGTCCGATCCGGACTGCAGCGGCATATGCAATTGGGGCATCACATTAGGCGTTTCGGCCATCGCCGAAATGACATCGTCGGTGAAGTCCTTGGGATGGGGCGAAGTGAAGCGGACCCGTTCCAGGCCATCGACGTCTCCGCACGCGCGAAGCAGCTTTGCAAACGCGCGACGGTCGCCGAACTCAACCCCGTACGCGTTGACGTTCTGACCGAGCAGCGTCACTTCCTGGACGCCCTCGGCCACCAACGCCCTGATCTCGGCGAGGATGTCACCTGGTCTGCGGTCGGTCTCTCGACCGCGCAGC
>JBKPBV010000169.1:0-26405 GCA_046727055.1 Actinomycetota bacterium
GGCCCTCCTCGAGCATCTTGTACGTCTTCCCGACCCCAGGGGCGGCGCCGAAGTAGACCCGCAGTTGCCCTGTCGCCACGGCACCTCCTCCCGGCAGCGATCCCCTCGTCCGGGTCGCTGACATCGTCCGCAGTCCCATTCTCGTCAGCTGACGAAGCGCCGATCAGCCTGAATAGGGCGTTGATCGTGCCCGCGCCAGGTCGCTGCCGTCACCCGAGAAAGGTGCGCCGCTGGTGACGAAGTTGTGTGAACTGTTCAGGAGGTAGGGGACGTTGGCGACCATGACGCCCGGGGTGAAGAGGAGTCGTGCTTTCAGACGTAGCGCGCTTTGGTTGTGCAGCAGGTGCTCCCACCAGTGGCCGACGACGTATTCGGGGATGAACACGCAGACGGCGTCTCGGGGGCTGTCCCGGTGAATGTCGCGAATGTAGTCGAGGATCGGGGTGGTGACCTCTCGGTAGGGCGAGTTGATAATTTTCAGCTCGACGGGAATCTCGCGTGCGCGCCATTCGTCAGCGAGCGCCTGGGTTTCTTGCTGGTCGACCTGAACGGTGATCGCGGTCAATGTGCTGGGGTGGGTGGCGCGTGCGAAGGCGAGGGCTTGCAGGGTGGGCAGAAGTAGCCGGCTGACCGGTACGATCGCGTGGATGCGGCTGGGCAGGCTCACGCCGGCCGGGGTTGGGGTTATTTCGGCGGTGACGCGGTCGTAGTGGCGTCGGATGCCTTGCATCGTGACGAAGAGCAGCGGCATGGCGATGGTGACGATCCAGGCTCCGTGGGTGAATTTCGTGATCAGAACAATAATCAGAACGATGGCGGTAAAGGTGGCTCCGATGGCGTTGATCGCTTGCGAGCGACGGATCCTCATTCGGGAGCTACTCGACGTTTTGCCGGTCAGTTCCCGCTGCCAGTGTCGGACCATGCCGAGCTGAGAGAGGGTGAAGGAGACGAAGACCCCAATGATGTAGAGCTGGATGATTGAGCTGACGTTGGCCTGGAAGGCCACGATCAGGGCGATGGCGAACAGCGCGAGCAGGATGATGCCGTTGCTGTAGACGAGGCGGTCGCCGCGGTTGTGCAGCTGCCGCGGCAGAAACCGGTCGGTGGCCAGCAGGGAGGCCAGCAGCGGAAAGCCGTTGAAGGCGGTGTTGGCGGCCAGGATCAGGATGGCAGCTGTGGCGGCCTGTAGGTAGTAGAAGGCGGGACCGATCCCGAAGACTGTTTGGGCGATCTGAGCAAGGGCGGTTTGGGTGGGTGCGTTGGCGGGCAGTCCCAGGTCGGTGGGGCTTTCCGCCACATGGACATCGAGGGTGAGCGCAAGCACCGTGATACCGATGAACATGGTGATCGAGAAGAAGCCCATGATGGCCAGGGTGTCGGCGGCGTTCTTCGCTTTAGGCTTCTGAAACGCGGGCACGCCGTTGCTGATCGCTTCGACGCCAGTCAGTGCGGTACAGCCGGAGGCAAATGCCCGCATCGCCAGAAAAATCACGGCAAGCCCTACATACGAGTGCTCGGGATGGATCGGCAGCCCGGCAGTGGGCGCCAGCAGCTGCTCCCCGGAGAGCATCCGGTAGGCGGCGACCGCAAACATGAGGTAAATGCCCAGTAGGAAGCCGTAAGTGGGGACGGCAAACGCTTTCCCGGACTCTTTAACGCCGCGCAGGTTCATAAGAGTGAGCAGCACCACACAACCAACCGACAACGAGACGGCGTGCCGGGATAGTTCGGGAACCGCCGATGTGATTGCTGCAACTCCGGCCACGACCGAGACGGCGACAGTGAGCACGTAGTCGACCAACAGCGCACTGGCGGCCGCAAGCCCGGCCGACTCCCCAAGATTGGCGCGAGCGACAGTGTACGCGCCGCCGCCGTTCGGATACGCCCGGCAGGTCTGACGGTAGGAGGCAATCACCACTGCAAGAAGGGCGACAATGACGGCCGCGACATACCAAGCCAGGTGGAGAAACACCAGCCCGCCCAGACTCAGGATGAGCAGAATCTCTTCGGTGGCATAGGCAACCGAGGACAGCGGGTCGCTGCAGAAGACAGGCATCGCGAGTTTCTTCGGCAACAGGGTTTCTGAGAGCTGGCTACTGCGCATCGGCCGCCCCAGGAACAACCGCTTAGGCCCCTCGCGGAGAGCGCTCACACCAACCGCCACCCCTCAGGGGAAGCCGAGAATGGACACCTGCCGAGTAGATCTCCCCTGTCCACCGATGACACCTGTCTTCACGGCTTCTTGACGGCGGCGGGCGGAATCTTGACGCCTTCTTCACGGGGCGGGCTGAATGGAACAGCCTTCGTTCGAGAGGACGACTGAACGCAGGCAGCTCGCCGGCGATGCCATCGTGCCCGTCGGCCTCCTGGGGCTGACCGCTCCGATCATTCCCGACCGGAAGTTGCGCTCCTGTCCACAAAGCGTGCGCACCGATCAAACACTGCCAGCGCCGCTCAGGTCGCTGGAGACAACTCTGAAAGGCCGCCACTGCGTGGTGCGCTGCGATGTCAGCTGAGTTGAGCGGGGTTTGAGCGGCGTTCTATTCCACAACCCTCGGCGACCGCCTCCGGTTGGCGAATACCGGTCAGCCACAGCCAGACCGTGATCGCCCAGGCGAAACACTGAGGTGCAGCGCGGCATGGACCGTGGTGAAGATGGGTCAGGCGTACAGCACCTCGGACAAACCCACAACCCGTGTGGTCCGGCGTTCAACATCGATTCCCGCGCCGATGTCGAGGCCGTGGCCGACACCGCCCCGGTGACGCGCGGTGGGCGGCGAATCGCGACCATCGGTCCCGCCCAGCGGCCAAGGGCAGCGCGGTGTTCGCCCTGTTGGAGAATGCCGAGATAGACGAGGAGTTTGCCGCCGACGTTCGCGCCGCGCGATGAATTACCGGACGTCGAAATGCCTCGTAGTGGCTGAGGCAAGGTCATATGGAAAAGGATTTCGAAAATGGTCGAGAAGGTTGATTTCAAGAAGGAGCTGGACCAGCTATACGGTCCCAAAAACAAGGACTGGGAGCTGATCGATGTCCCAGCCATGAATTTCCTGATGGTGGACGGTAAAGGTGATCCCAACACCGCGCAGGACTATAGCGATGCTGTCGCTGCGCTGTATGGCGTCGCGTACGCCATCAAATTCATGAGCAAGAAGGGGCTGGCCAAAGACTACGGGGTCCAACCGCTTGAGGGGCTGTGGTGGGCCAGCGACCCTGCCGCCTTTGAGAATGCCCGAAAGGCTGAGTACCAGTGGACGATGATGATCATGCAGCCAGCGTGGATCGTGGAGGCCGTGGTCTCGGAGGCTGTTGCGGCCATAGCGGCCAAGAAGGAGTTACCGGCCTTGTCGAAGGTTCGGTTCGAGCGGTATCACGAAGGTCGATCTCTGCAACTTTTACACCTGGGCTCGTACGACGACGAGGCGCCAAAGCTCAAGCACCTTCATTACGAATATATGCCGCAACATAATTTGACATTCAACGGTCATCATCACGAGATCTATCTCAGCGATCCGCGAAAGACCGCTCCGACAAAACTCAAGACGATCTTGCGGCAACCGGTGCGGGAGCTGTAAATGCCGGGTCAGCTCGGGCCGATGCCGAGTGCGGTAAGCACCACCAGGACGAGAGTGCTGACTGCGAAGACCCCGTGTATCAAGAGAGGTGGGCGCGGGATGTGTTGCTCGGCCAGATCAACGCCGCCCGCGTCGGCCCGTGCGGCGCCGGCCGTCGCCGCAGCCATTGCGGCTCGGCCATCCTTTGCCCACTGCCTGGCCATGACCAAGCCGATGCTGGCAACCACGACGAGGTCGGCAGCTGCGATCCAGGCCAGCGTCGTGTTGCCGGTGACGAGATAGATGATCCACAAGATCAACCCAGCGACTGCCAGCCCGAAATGGGTGAACACACGGACCGGCGGAAGGTGAGTCCCTGCCCCATCCACCTTGCGCAGCCCGCCACGAGTAGCCCAGCGGACCAGCATGAAGAATCCGAACCCGGCGGTGATGAGCCAGGTGACAAGTGCGGCGAGCGACATCTGACGGCCCCTCTTTCGGTGAAGCTGACCTCTATCGGATGCTGAAGTCGACGTTAGACCTGGGATGATCTATCGTCAAGATATCTGTCCGTTATGAAGGGCGCCACGTGCGGAGCTTCGACCGGAACGTGACGGGCATCGGCGCGCTGGCCGACCCCGTACGCCGCCAGCTCTACCGGTACGTGTGCTCCCAGGCTGAGCCCGTAACTCGTGACCAGGCGGCAGAAGTAGTCGGCGTCGCCCGCCACAAGGCGAAGTTCCATCTCGACCGGCTGGCAGCGGAGGGACTGCTCGAGGTCGACTACGTCCGGCTGGCCGGACGCACCGGGCCTGGCGCCGGGCGCCCCGCCAAGCGCTACCGCCGGGGAAGTGGCGAGTTCGCGATTACTCTTCCGGCCCGAGACTACGAGCTCGCCGGCCACATCATGGTCGATGCAATCTCGGACTCGGCGCGGACCGGCACGCCAATCTTTGTCGCGCTCAGTACCGCCGCCGCTGCCCATGGAGCAGCGATCGCCGCCTCCACAGTCGAGCGGCCAACCGAGGCTGATCCGGCACTCGACCTCGCCGTCCGCATCCTTGCCGGGCACGGCTATGAGCCGCGCCGCGTTGATCACGCCGTCGTGATGGCTAATTGTCCGTTCCACGCGCTTGCAGTCGGCCACACCGAGCTGGTCTGCGGGCTGAACCACTCTCTGCTGTCAGGGTTCGTTGACTCCGTCGCTCCGGATCTACTCGATGCGCGTCTCGAACCCGGTGAGAATCGCTGCTGCGTCAAACTGCGGGTGCGGACTTAGCTCTGCTGATCGTCGAGGAAATCGAGAGTGACCGCGGCGAAGAGCGGCGAACCAGCCACGTTGTAGTGGGTCAAGCCAGGCAAGATCGCAAGCGCGTGACCACCTTTTGGCCGTCCTTCCCCCATCCAGCCGCCGTCACGGAGGCCGCCGTCTAGCAGCTTGAAGATCTCGACGTGGTGGCTCGGCGGCGCCATGTCGGCGTCGGCCGCGACGAGCAGCGTCGGCACCTGAAGGCTGCGGACCGCCTCGGTGTGGTTGTACGGCTGGGCCATCATCGCGCCGATCTTGTCCAGCAGCCGCGGGAAGTCCTCGGGGTGCGGCGCTACCTTTTGGTAGAGCTGGTACATCGGCGTGTCCGTCATGAACTCGGCGGCGGCAGCGCTCACCTGTCCCTGTTGGGCGCGCAAATCCGGGTAGACGTCGTCCGGCCTCAAGTTCAGCGACGCCGCGACCAGCCGCCTGACCTTGGCCGGATACTTGGCCGCCGTGTACAACGCCACTCCGCCGCCGAGTGAATAACCAACAACGTCCGGCTTCTCCAGCCCCAGGTGGTCGATGAGCGCGGCGATGTCATCGGCCATCAGCTCGACGTCGATCGGTCGATCAATGTCGGCGGTGCGGCCGTGCCCTTGCAGATCGACAGCGATGACCTGGTGGTGTTCCGCGAGCGTGGGAAGAATCGGCCCGAACATCTCGCCCGAACCGAGCCCGCCGTGCAGCAAGATCAGCGGGCGCCCGGTCCCGAGAGTTTCGAAGTAGAGATTGATGCCATTGACCTCGGCGTACTGGCCCGCACCTTTGATGTCGGTTGTCGTCACAGTGTGCTCCTCAGTTGATAACTGGATGTCCGTGCTGTTTGGTGAGACTCGGCCCGCCGCCTGGATTCATCGGGCGACAACGGCCTAGCTATATCCTGAGCAACATGGCCGGGGATGATCAACGGTCCCGGTGGCTTGCTTCGGATGAAGATCGGGACGAAGCGCTCCGAGCGCTCCGGGAGGCTCTGGTCGACGGCCGGCTGACGACTGAGCAGCACAGCGAGCGCGTATCGCAGGTCTTGGCGGCGCGCTATGTGGCCGAGCTGGAGGAGCTCATTGTTGATGTTCCTCCTGCAGATCGGCTCCCTGCCCGCAGAGCCGAAAGCGCCCTCGTTCAGGCCGGAAAGCAGCGGACCCGTGGAGTCTTGCGTAGCGTCTCACTGCGGCCACGGGGCGAGGTGCCGCAGCAGTTACGATCTGGGGCCCTGGGCGGGAACGCCGAGATTGACCTGCGGGATGCGCTCATCCCGGCCGAGGGGTTGGACGTCAGGATATGGGCGTACCTGGGCGAGGTCACAGTCGTGGTACCGCCGAACGTGCAGGTAGCGCTAGTGGCGACGCCTCTGCTCGGGAGAGTCGAGCAGTCAATACGTAGTGCTCCGGCCGGCGCACCCACGGTTCGGATTCGCGCGCTGGCTCTGTTCGGCGACATCAACGTACGGACCGAGAACCCGTCTCGCCCGGATGCCTCAGCGTAGCGGTTCGGCTACTCCCTGCCTGCTTCCTGCTGCGCGGCGTCGAGCCGCCGGCGGGCGTCGGCCAGCGCGTTCACAGCGTCCCGCTGCCTCGTCAGCGCCTCGGCGAGATGCCGCTGAGCGGTGACTTTGTCCCGGCGCGCTTCCATACGTTTGGCATCCAGTGTGCTCAACATGTCGTCGGCGGCCTCCACGGCCGCTTCGGCGTCTGCTAGTTCGAACTCGGACTGCCAGTGCGCAGCCTCAGCGACGGCAAGGTTCTCCTCCGCCCGACGCAGGTAGCGAAGTGCTTCGCTCAGGTCGTCAGGTGCCGGAGCGTCATCGTCGGCCTCCACCGACGTACGGTCGGTCACGACGACGAGCTCGACGGCTTTGCGATTGGCCACCGTACGCCGCCGGGCCGCCAGCTCATCGTCGACTAGAGCGCTCTCGATCTCAGCAGGGGCTGTGGCCGGTACCTCAACAGGCCGCAGCTCTGCAGCCGACTCGATCTGTGTGACGCGGAAACGTGGCCGCGGCCCGAAGCCGCTGTGCGAGAGCGGTCGCACCAGATGGCCATTGCGAATGGTCAGCGCACCGGCGAGATCGACAAGAGCGGCCTGCAGCGTCGCTTCGACCTCCGACAGTACGGTGGGAGTCAGTCGTACGCCGGCCGCAGCGGCGTGGGCCTGGGCCCGATCCAGAAGCTCGTTGATCAACCTCCGGCGCTGCTCGGCGAGGTTGCGCAACTCTGCACCAGCTAGCCCGGTCTGGGCATCGCGTAGCTGGCGACCCAGGGCCGATAGGCGCTGCATTGCCGCGGTATCGCCGGCCAACACGTTCACCAGCCAGGCGCTGCGGGTGGGGCGGCGAAGTTGCTGCAGGTGTTCGGCGACCTCGCGGCTGCCGGCAGCCCTGGCTCGCCGCGCCATCTCGTTCCGGGCAGCGACGAAATCAGTTGGTGGGAGTACATAGAGCGCACGGACGATCTCGTCCAGCCCGCCCCCGGTCATCTGCACAGTCATCCGGGTGCCAATCTAACGTGGCCAATGGCGCGTCGCGCAAGCCGGACTCAGGACGCCAGCGCCAGGTCCGTGTTTTCCTCTCCGGCGCAGCAGCCGCCCAGCACCACGGCGCAGTCGATGATCAACGCGTGCCGCAGCGGTTCCGCGAGCTCGCACGCGGCATCCGTACATTCGGCGGTGCGGTCACTGTGCACGACCAGCGTGCCGTGGCAGTGATCGATTCCGAGGTCGATTCCCAAGTGATCGATTCCCCGGTGATCGATCTGCTGATCGCAGTCCTGGCAACTGCTCATGTCCTTGTGGTACCAGGAGGCACCGTCAGAACTCGGTATTGCCTCGGTGTGTCGCGGAAACCTGAGTTAACTCAGGCTTCAGTCGCTTCGCACACGTTGCAACCTGTGTGAAGCGGCAGCAAGCTGAGTTAACGCAGGTTTCTCGCGATGTCAGCTGCGCTTCTTGGGTGAGCCAGCCCCGCGTCCCGTCTCGGCCGACTTCTTGACCTTCTTCTTGGCTGCGTCCTGGCCGCGGCCGGTACTTGGGCCGGTGCTTGGGGCGGTACGTTGTCGCTCACCGTTTCCGGTTGACCGGCGTTGCTTGGCCGCTTCAATGCTGGCTCGCAGGGCGCTCAACAGGTCGGGCGGTGCCGCGCCTGGTGCGGCACCCTCGGCCAAGGTGCCGGTCGCCTTGGCATCGACTAGGGCGGTCAATGTCTCCCGATGCACGTCGCGGTACCTGCCTGGATCCAGGGCCTCATCTGACAGGGAGTTGATCAGGGCCTCGGCCATAGCGAGTTCTTGGGTCGGCGTCGACCACTGGTCTTCCTGTCCCATGAAGGGGAACCGAGGCTCCCGGACCTCGTCGGGCCACAGCATGGTCGCGAGGACCAGCACATCACCGTGCACCCGCAACAGCGCGACGATCTCACGGCTGCGGAGCGTGACCTTTGCGACGGCTACCCGGCCCTGCTTGCGGAGCGCGTCGCGCAGCAGCCGGTACGCCTTGGCGCCCGGCGGTTCGGGCTCCACGTAGTAGCTGCGGTCGAGGTATATCGGGTCGACGGCGGAAATCGGCAGGAACGATACGACCTCGATTGAGCGCGACGTCTTGGCCGGGAGCATGGCGAGATCGACCTCGCTGAGCATGACGATTTCACCGGTTGCCGACTCGTAGCCCCGGCCGATCTCCTCGTACGGCACTTCAGCCCCATCGATCGAGCAGACCCGCTTGTACTGCACCCGTCCACCATCTTTGACATGGACCTGGTGGGAGGGAACGTTCTTACTCTCAGTGGCTACATACAGCCGAACCGGGATCGTCACCAGGCCGAAGGAGATGGTGCCTTTCCATACGATCCGCATCTCGCATCCCTCCGACCACGTAAGTCACCTTGGACACCAACCATCACCCCCGTACCTCCATTGTGGCCGTGGCCTGCGAAGACATGCCAGCCGGGGGCGGCAACGCACTGTCAATGAATTTGCGGAACGCGAATGGCTGCTGGCCATTGCTTGGTGTTGTACGCGTTCACCGGCCTGGCGCGTCCGATGTCGTCGCGGTACACGAACCAGTTGTCTCGTAACCAGCCGGCGCGTACCAGATCAGCGGCGTCATTGAGGATGCAAGCGATTTGATCAAGCTCAGCGAGCCGTGCGCTGGTCTGGCCGCGGAGCTGGAGTTGCCGTGCGTTGCGACGCCTGGTGTGAGGTTCGATGATAGTTCGAGCGCTGAAGCTTTCGCCATGCTCCTGAGTTAGTCCAAGTGCTTGTCAAAGAAGGACACTGTCCGCTCGATCGAGCGTTGCCATTGGGCTCCGAAAGTGTGGCCCTCCCCGCGGTATCTCACGAAGGTGACGTCTTTGCCCTCCGCCTTGAGCGACTTGACCGTCGCCTCTGACCAGCGGATCGGGCAGGTGTTGTCTTGAGTGCCGTGATGCACCAGCAGCGGCTCAGTAACTCGATCGAAGTATGGCCGCGATGAGGCGGCGCGCCAGAACTCAGACGACTCGTCCGGGAGCCCGTAGGTTCGCGCAATCCGACGGTTGGTCCTCACCCGATCTTCCGATGGTCGATAGAACTGTTTCCAGTTGTCGGCCGCCAGCGAGCTCACCGAAGCGTAGATAACAGCCGCATCGGCGAGGCCCGGCTGGACCACTAGTGCGGTTAATGTGACGCCACCTCCCATTGAGCGGCCGAGCCAGCCGACCCGATCTTTGTCGAGGAACGGCAACTTCGAGGACTTGACCGCCTTTACCGCGTTGATCGTGTCAACCACGTACGGCAGCCGGAGCTCGTAATCCACGTTCTTGTCGTTGTCAGACGACGCATGGCCGCGATAGTCCGTGTGGAGTACGACGTAACCCTGCCGAGCCAGGTAATCGTGTTCCCGCCGCATGCCCTGACCAGGGGAATAGATGTCGGGGTCGATGTAGCCGTGGTTGAGTACCAGGACCGGAAACGGACTCTTGCCGTCCGGGACGTTCATCACGCCCGAGATCTTGAGCCCGTCACCCCGATAGGTGACGATGTAGCGCTTGTACGCGCCATAGTCCGCCAGCAGCCGACCGAGCTTCAGGTCGCGCCCGTCGTACTTCTTGTTGATCAACGCCTGCACCGAGATCGGATGCGGCTTGGGCGTGTTCGTCGCTTTGGGCTGCGGGGTGGTGCTTGGCTGAGGCGCCGGCGCGGATGGTGTTGGCGCTGACGCCGCCGTTGAGCTGAGCGATGAGGCCTCCGGCCCGGATGTGGTGGCCGGCTCGGCGGACGTGCAGGCCACCAGTAACACGCCGGCTGGCAATACCCAGAGCGCCTTCACACAGTCAGTATCACTGCCGGCCGTCATCCAACCGCCGGTAGCCTAACGACATGTCAGGCTCTGGTGCTCCGGATGCGCGGGTCCGAGGAAGCGCGGTTTTGGTGCATGGGTTGTGGGGGCTTCCTGACGATTGGCACTGGGTGAAGCGATTGCTCGAGGCAGAGGACATCGTGGTCGCAACCCCGGACCTACCGTTGGAACGCTCCACCTCTGCCGGTCTGGCCGAAGACGCCGATGAAGTTCGCCGAGCCATCCGGTCCTGCCTTCCACCAATCGTGGTCGTGGGCTGGTCGCACGGCGGACCTGTGATCAGCATGGGGGCAGCTGGAGAATCGTCAGTCATCCGTCTGATCTACATCGGTGAGATACCTCGACGTGAGATCGAGGACAGCAGCTGGATCTACAACGATTCGGACGTCCGGGTCGGCGGCGACGGCACCGTCAGACTGGTCGAGGATTGGTGGCGCAAGGAAGAGGGCGCTCCACTGTTCACCGGGGAGGTCGCCGACTATGTCAAGCGAGTCGAGCGACGTCCCTCGAGCCTCGCGACGCTAACCGACCCCCAGACCGCTGCCGCTTGGGAAACCATCCCGACTACCGTGTTGATCGGGCGCGACGATTCGGTGTCTGAAAGCGATGTACGTTGGGCCCTGAAGAACCTTTCGGACGTCCGGTTCATTGAATCAGACCATTTCATCATCTTTCGCCATCCAAGATCAGCGGCCGATCTCGTGCTGGAGTCATTCGTCTGATAGGCGCTCGCATCCGCGGTCGGTCCCGGTCCCACCATCTCCGATCATGCTCGGTTAAGACCGCGCCGCACCGCGTACACGATCAGGCTGATCACTGCTGCGTTGATCAGCGCACTGACCACCAGCATGCCGAAGAAGATCACGGTGCTGAGCCAGCCCGACGCGAGACCGGCGACCGGAGAGGCGAGCAAGGAACCCGGTAGCGTAACGAGGATCAGCCAAACGCCGGCGAGATTGGTGTCCTCGCCGCCGATCTCGAGAACCGCGAAGACTAGGACAGCAACGACAACGACGAGCAAGAGGTACGCCCTGGCGAACCAGTTGCCAAAGCTAAAGCGGAAGATCTTCCTCACCGCAGGTCAGATCCGGAGGCTGACCGTTGTCAGGTCGCCCGCCTCGAGGTTCTCCAAGACCCGCACCGACTTCTTGATCGGCAGCAGATAAGTTCCTCGGGTCTTGTCAGGGAACAGCGATGTGGACCACCTCGTCGATCGGACCGCGACTTCCACCTTGATTGAGCCGAAGCCGGCTGCATTCGCGCCGAACTTGGCGCGGATCTCATCAGCCATATCTGGCGGCAGGCTGACGAAGTACCAGCCCCCCGGACCGTCGTACTGCCATAGTTCCGCGCTAAAGACGTACATGATCAATCACAGTATCGAAGCAAGGTCAGCGCCGACGATCAGTCCGAGGCAGTGATCAGTCCGCTGCGAAGCGGGTGACTTTGACTTTGAAGATCCGACCCGGCGCCTCGGGGACCTGCATCTTCACGGTTCCACCACGTTCGACAGTTCCCTCGATGCTCGTGAGAGTGGAATTCCAACGAACCATGTCATCTACCCGAGTCAGCAGAGCCCAGATCTTCTCAGGCGGCGATTTGATCTCGGCCGAAACCGAGCATTGCATCCGAACGTGTACGTGCGTTTCGGCAGAGGAAGCGGGGAGCGGAGCACAACCGGCATAGTTGGCGGCTTGTCGTGACTCAGGCCTCGGTCCGCTCCTGGAAAAGGCCTTCCTCCTGGATTCTCTTGTTCAGCTCGGCCAGGTAATCGTTATCGTCAATCTCGTACGGCACCTCCCGACCGGTCCAACTGGACAGGTGGATGGCGTTCGCGAGCCGGACGCTGTTGATACCGTCCGATCCAGGTGCGACCAATGGAGTGCCGTCCAGGATGTTGGCGGCGAAGTTCTCCAGCATTCCGGCGTATTGACTCTCGAACCGGGATGCGAACTCTATGACCTCGGAGGAGGAGTAGTCAGCTTTATTCAGGCGGCCAGCCAGCACATTCCTCATTTCCTCTAGGCCCATGCTGTCGCTGATCTCACGCTCGGGCTTAGTCAGCCGCGTCACTGTGGCGGTCGCGCTGTTCTCGACCACGATCTTGCCGCCCTCACCGAGAATCTCGAACCGGTCAGTGCCGACGAAATCGTGGGTGGCGGTGATAAAGACACCGGTAGCGCCTCGGCCGTAGTCCACGATTGCGGTCACCTCGTCCTCGACGGCGATAGCGCGTCGGAATCCGTACGCCACCTTGGCGTACACCGACTTTGGCAATCCGCAGATCCACTGCCACAGGTCAAGTTGGTGCGGAGCCTGGTTGACAAGCACTCCGCCGCCTTCGCCGCCCCAAGTTGCCCGCCACGCACTTTGGTCGTAGTAAGCCTGGGGCCGCCACCAGGTTGTGATAATCCAGCTCGTACGGCGAATCGCGCCAAGAGCGCCGCTACTGACGATCTCCTTGATCGTCCGGTACAGCGGGTTGTTTCTCTGGTTGAACATGATCGCGAACGTCAACTCAGGCTTGGTCGCCGCAACCCCGTTGAGCTGTTTGACCTGTTTGGTGTAAACGCCGGCAGGCTTCTCTAGCAGCACATGAATACCGTGCTCAAGTGCATCGATTGCGATCTCGGGTTGCAGGTACGCCGGGACGCAAATCACAACAGCATCGACGGCGGGGCTTTCGAGCATCGCCAGGTGGTCGTCATAAAACGGAATCCCGAGGTACGTCGACTCGACGACCTGCCTCCTCGCGGGGTTTCCGTCGCAGATCGCGCCGATCTGGAGGTTGGGGATTTTGCCGTCAGAGATCAATCGGGCGTACGTGGCCCCCTGGGCACCGAAGCCCACGATGCCGAGCCTCGGCTTCTGTGGGTTTGACACGTCGAGCCGTCCTGAGATGCCTAACGAGTGTCTTGGGCGGGCTCCGCGTCCGGGTCCGCGGACAGCAGGGTGTCCGCATCCTGGTAGGGGAGGCCGTGCGCCTCGGCAACAGGCCGGGAGACCAACTTGCCGCCGAGTGTGGTCAGCCCCTTCGCTAGAACCGGATCACGTACGGCCGCTCCCGCGACGCCGTGCGTCGCGACGCGGATCAAGTACGGCAGGGTGGCGCTGGTGAGCGCGAGTGTCGAGGTGCGTGCGACGGCGCCCGGGATGTTGGCGACGCAGTAGTGCACCACGCCCTCTTCGACATAAGTCGGTTCGGAGTGCGTGGTCGGCCGGCTGGTCTCGAAGCAGCCGCCTTGGTCGATGGCTATGTCGACGACGACACTGCCAGGCCGCATGCTCTTGATCATGTCGCGGGTAACCAGTTTCGGCGCCTTCGCGCCGGCAACCAGCACGGCGCCGATTACCACATCGGATTCGGCGACGTACGCCGCAGTCCGCGCCCGGTTGGGGATTACCAGGTCGAGACGGCCGCCAAACACATCAGAGAGGTAGGACAGGCGCGACGCGTTGGTGTCCAGCACCCGCACGATCGCCCGCAACCCGAGAGCCATCTTGGCGGCCTCGGTTCCGGCGACGCCGCCGCCGATGATGGTGACCTTCGCGGCGGGCGTACCGGGGACCCCTCCCAGTAGCAGGCCGGCCCCGCCGGAAGTGCTTTGCAGGTGGTAGGCGGCGGCCTGGACAGACATGCGGCCCGCAACCTCGCTCATGGGCGTTAGCAGCGGCAGCCGCCCATCCGGGGTCTGCACGGTCTCGTACGCGATCGAGTCGATACGCCGGTCGAGGAGGAACTCGGTGAGCCGGCGGTCGGCCGCCAAGTGCAGGTAGGTGAACAGCTGCTGCCCGGGGCGGAATCGGTCATATTCCTCAGGGATTGGCTCCTTGACCTTGACGATCAAATCTGCAGCCGCAAACAGCTCGTCTGCGGTGCCGACAACCCGGGCCCCGGCCGCAACATACTCGTCGTCGGGAAAGCCAGAGCCCGACCCAGCCCCCGCCTGGACCACGACTTCCCGGCCGTCGTAGACCAGCTCGGCAACGCCATCGGGCTGCACCGACACCCGACCTTCTTTATCCTTGATTTCCTTCGGCACACCAACCAACAACGCGGCCATACCCGTTCACCCCTCGTTCTGGAGCCCCGCAGCTCGTTCCGCGACACACACTACGGTGCGGGGGCACCCTTTCCGCCAGCGGCGTCCTGGCTCGAAAAGTGTGGAGACCGCCGCATCTGCGGGAGATTCGAAGCCCCGTGGTCACCTTGTGCCCGCCGCATGCCGAGGGGCAGGGTGACTCCTATGACTACCACGCGCGAACCCGACATCCGATCGGGCCAGAATTACGGGACGGATCCGGGTGACCCAGCGCGTGCGGTGATTCTTGGCGGTGTGGGGGAGCGGCTTTCGGCGGAGGCGGTCAGCCGTTTCGTAAGTACGGCTTTCGCCGGGGCTGATCTTGATGGCGCGCGGGTCTGTCTGGTAGTCCCGGACGGGACCCGGACCTGCCCGCTGCCCCTGTTGCTGCAGGCAGCTCGCGGCGCCCTGGCCGGCCGGGCCAAGCAGGTGACTGTGGTCATCGCCCTTGGTACCCACCACGGCATGAGTGAAGATCATCTGTCCCGTCACCTGGGCTATACCGCTGGGGCGAGCGAGGAGACCTATTCCGGTTGGAGGATCCTCAACCATGAGTCTTGGCGGGCCGAAACGTTCACCTCGTTGGGGGTGATCGGCGCTGACCGGCTCAGCGAGCTCACCGGTGGATTGTTGACCGATACGACGGTGGACGTGCGCATCAACCGGCATGTTGCCGAGGCTGATGTGGCAATAGTGGTGGGTCCGGTCTTCCCGCATGAGGTCGTCGGGTTCTCCGGCGGCAACAAGTATTTCTTTCCCGGCGTCTCGGGTCCGGAGTTGATCAATCTTTCGCATTGGGTCGGTGCGCTGATCACCAGTGCGGAGATGATCGGCACCCGCGGCGTGACCCCGGTCCGTGCCCTTGTGAACGAGGCGGCGAGCCTGATCCCGGCGCGGCGGCTGGGGTTGTGTCTGGTGGTCGCTTCGGGCACCGATACGTTGCACACGGCCGCGTTCGGGACCCCTGAGGATGCGTGGGCGGCGTGTGCGGAGATCTCGGCGCAAACCCACATCACCTATCTGGAGCGGCCGGTGCGTCGAGTGCTGTCGATCATGCCGACCAAGTATGAGGACATTTGGACCGCCGCCAAGGGTTTTTACAAGCTAGAACCGATCGTCGCCGACGGCGGTGAGGTGATCATCTACGCCCCCCATATCACCCAGATCTCGGTGATGCATCCGCAGATCGCCCAGATCGGCTATCACAACCGCGACTATTTCCTCGGCCAGTGGGAGAGGTTCAAGCACGAGCCGTGGGGCGATCTGGCGCACTCCACCCACCTGCGCGGCCAGGGCACGTGGAGCGCCGAGCACGGCGAACAGAACCGTGTAACGGTCACCCTGGCTACCGGTATCCCCGAGGAGGTGGTGCGTTCGGTGAACCTCAACTACCTCAACCCCGCCGATGTCGACATCGCCGCGTACCAGGCTGATCCCGACACCTTCGTCGAACCGCACGCCGGCGAGGTGCTGTATCGGCTGGGATCCCCACAAACCGGCAACCGGGTCGGCGAATCCGATGGACGCGAGCCAGACCTCGCCGGACTCGAGGGATGAGTGCAGTTCGGGGGTCTACAGAGCGAGCGTCGATCCGAGTCATCGCTGCCGCCGCCGCCGGTGTGGCGGCTGCTGTGGTGACCGGGATCCTCGGCAGGTGGGAATACGCACCATCGGTCGGCTGGGACTGCGGCGCGGCGCTGTTCCTGATCTGGACGTGGACCGCGGTCGCGACTATGGACGCCACCCAGACGGCCAACCACGCCACGCGGGAGGACCCCTCCAAACGCGTGACGCAACTGCTCGTTGGGGTTGACTTCAACCAGACCGCGCCGCCGCGCTACGCCGACTTCGCTTACCTCGCGTTCACTGTCGGCATGACCTTTCAGGTCTCCGACACCACGCTGACCACGCACGCCCTCAGATCGACGGCCTTGCGGCACGCCCTGCTGTCATATCTCTTTGGGTCATTGATCTTGGCCGCCACTGTAAACCTTGTCGCCAGCCTCGCCACCAGTACGCCCTAGAGCGGTCAATACCAGAGACTGAATGGGACAGCGTAGGTTGAATGAATGGCGGCCGATGGATCCTTCCCGGAACTAGCCCGCGCCGTGTTAACCGGGGAGAGTCCTGGCCTAGCCAAACAGCGCCGGGTGTTCCGACGAATTCCCTCCGCCCCGCGCTGCAAGCTGTGCGCGGCTCCCTTCGCCGGGCTGGGTGGCCTCGTCTTCGGGCGTGCGGGGTACAGGCAGTCCCCTGGCAATCCAGCTCTGTGCTCGCACTGCATCACCGAGCTTCGCAAACGTCAGTTGACGGGGGTAGAGATCCCGATCACGCTGCTGTTCTCCGATATCCGCGGCTCGACAGCGATCGGAGAACGAATGAGCCCGGCCGACTTCCACACGTTCCTTGACCGCTTCTATCGATTGGCATCCGATTCGATCGTTGCTCATGACGGCATCGTTGACAAGATCGTCGGCGATGAGGTTATTGGGCTCTTCTTCGGGGGAATCAGTGGGCCGCACCATGCGTCAGTAGCGGTAGCAGCCGCAATCGACCTCACCGGGCGAGCGGCACGGGCCAGCACCACGCCGTCGGGTTCGATTCCAGTCGGAACGGCTGTCCACACCGGCGAGGCATTTGTTGGGGCGACGGGGCTTGGCGCGACTGTCGAGGACTTCACGGCGCTCGGTGATGTCGTCAATATCACGGCGCGACTGGCATCGGCTGCGGCCGCAGGCGAGGTGATCGTGAGTGTGGCAGCGGCGGAGGCCGCAGGCATTGCGACCGAGCGACTCGAACGACGGATCGTGGAGATCCGTGGGCGCACAGAGCCCATCGAGGTGGTTGTTCTCCCAGGGCTAGACGAAAGCATGTCGCCAGATGAGGACCATGTCTGACGGCACTCGGAATGGTGGGCCGTGGCGGCTCATTCGTCGACCCACTCGAGCAGGTCACCGGGCTGGCAGTCGAGCACCCGACACATGGCCTCCAGGGTGCTGAAACGAACCGCCTTGGCCTGACCGTTCTTCAGCACCGCCACGTTGGCCGGCGTGAGCCCGACACGCTCGGAGAATTCGCGGTGTGTTAGGGGTTTCGCCACGCCCGCCCATCGCGTTCGAGCAGACGGTCGGCTTCGGTCGGGCCCCAGGATGCTGCCTCATAGAGGGGGATAGGCCGGGCATCGTCGGCCCAGTAACGGATGATCGGATCGATGATGCGCCAGGCCTGGGCGACCTCGTCTGAGCGGATGAACAGAGTTGGGTCGCCGATCAGAGCATCGAGCATGAGCCGCTCGTACGCCTCGGGGGACTCCTCGACGAAGGTTGCCTCGTAGTTGAACTCCATCGTCGCGGAGCGAACCAGGAAGCTGTGACCGGGCACCTTGGCGCCGAACCGCAGGGTGATGCCCTCGTCGGGTTGGATCCGCAGGATCAGCGCGTCCGGGGAGAGGCCGGTGGCCTGGTCGAGCCGGATCGGCAGGTGTGGTGGACGCATGAACTGCAGCGTGACCTCGGTGACTCGCTTGGGTAGCCGCTTGCCGGTGCGGATGTATAAGGGCACCCCAGCCCAACGCCAGTTATCCACGACCAATCGAAGCGCGGCGTAAGTCTCGGTGCGGCTGAGGGGGTCGACGCCCGGCTCTTCCCGATACCCAGGCATGAGGTCGCCCGGCGTGCCGCCGCGGGTGTACTGGCCGCGTACGGCGATCCTGTCGATGGCGTCCACGGTCGGCAGCCGGATTGACTCCAGCAACTTGACCTTCTCGTTACGGACCGCCTCGGCCGCGAACGAGGCCGGCGGCTCCATCAGCGCCAATGCCAGAACCTGTAGTACGTGGTTCTGCAAGATGTCCCGAGTGGCGCCGGCATGCTCGTAGAAGCTGCCGCGGGTGCCGACGCCGAGGGTCTCTGCGACGGTGATCTGCACATGGTCGACCCAGGTCCGGTTCCAGATCGGCTCGAAGATCGAGTTGGCGAACCGAAGCGCGAGCAAATTCTGGACGGTGTCCTTGCCCAAGTAGTGATCGATCCGGAAAACCTGTGACTCGTCGAAGGCCACATGCACCCGGTCATCCAGTGCCTGGGCACTGCGCTCGTCGTGCCCATACGGCTTCTCGATGACGATCCGGGAGAACCCCCCGTCATGGGGATGGTTCAACCCGGCGCCAGCCAGACCGTCGATCACTGGGCCGAACGCCTCCGGCGGCGTGGCGAGGTAGAACAACCGGTTCGCTGAGGTCCCGCGTTCTGTGTCGAGAGCCTCTAGAGTCTCACGTAGTCGGCGGTACGTGTCGGCGTCGTCGTAGCCGCCGGCGACGTAGCGGAAGCCCTCGTTCAGCGCTGGCATCACCGAGCCTTCGGCACCCGTCATCCGGGCCCGGAAGTCGGCAGGGTCCAGCTGGGTGCGGGCCACCCCAACCACTGCGAATTCCGGCGGTATCCGCTTGTGCCGGGCCAGGTTCTCCACCGCCGGGCCGAGCTTGCGCGCGGCCAGGTCCCCGGATGCTCCGAAGATCACTAACGCAGCGGGCGGTGCCTTGCGGTCCTCGATCATCGCCTGCCGTGGTGCTGCCTGAGCGTCCGCCATCTCGCCTGTCGTCATCGGGGACCATCCGTTCCTATCCGGGCAAGGAGCAAGAGGCGCCTGTTGCGCGGCCGCGCTGTTACTCGCTGGGTTTGCCTCTCATTATCCCGCCGAAGGTGGCGCCGGGCGTGGTGGGTCGACTGAGGCCAGGGCCGGTCCTGGCAGGATCTGCTCATGACCGAGATTCCCGCCCGATTGTCCATCGTCACGCTGGGCGTACGAGACATGGATGTTCTCCGCTCGTTCTACCGGAGGCTGGGCTGGCCTGAGCTGCCCATCGGTGACAGCTCCTGGACCGGCTTTCTCCTCGGTGGTGTCTTGCTGGCGCTCTTCCCGATGGGCGACCTGACCGCGGAGGCAGCGCCCGATAGCACTGCCCCGACGGGGTGGTCCGGGGTCACGCTCGCATGCACAGTGGATACCCGGGATGAGGTCGACAGCGCATTCGATGCGGCCGTGGCCGCTGGTGCGACTCCGGTGGCGGCCGCGACCAACCGGTCCTGGGGCGGGCGTTCCGCATTCATGGCCGACCCCGAGGGTAACCGGTGGGAGATCACCTGGTCACCACGGGCCACATACGACACACGCGGCGCCCTGTTGTCTTGGGGCTGAGCGCGGCGACCATATCCCCGCGCAGGTTTCTTCCGCTAAGCCGAGTCCCGCGCGGCTGAGGCGAGACCACTCCCTCCGAGCGAAACGCTCCACGTAGAGTGCTCCTCGTGCCCCAGTGTTCGGCTTGTGGGGAGCAGAATCCCGAGGGGGCCCGGTTCTGTTCTGCCTGCGGCACAGCCTTGACCGTCGAGCCAGCCGTCGAGGAGCGCAAGATCGTCTCGATCCTGTTCGTCGACCTGGTCGATTTCACCGCCCGCTCGGACCAGGCCGACCCCGAGGACGTTCGGGCCATGCTTGTCCGCTATCACAGCCGGGTGAAGTCCGAGATCGAATCGTTCGGTGGCGTGGTGGAGAAGTTCATCGGCGACGCCGTCATGGCCGTGTTCGGCGCCCCGATCTCTCATGGCGACGACGCCGAGCGCGCCGTACGGGCCGGCCTCCGGGTGCTCGGCGCGATCCAGGAGCTGAACACGGAGGATCCGGCCCTCGACCTCACGGTGCGGGCCGCGGTCAACACCGGCGAGGCGATCGTGGACGCCCGGCAGCAGCCGGACATCGCGCAGGGGTTGGCCCACGGTGACGTGGTGAACACCGCCTCCCGACTCCAGACAGGAGCGCCGCCGGGAGGGCTGGTGGTGGGCGAGGAGACCTACCGGGCCACCCGGAGCGTGATCAGCTACGAACCCGTCGCGCCGATTGAGGCGAAGGGCAAGCGCAAGCCGCTGGCGGCCTGGCTCGCGCTGGAGCCGCTTACCACCCCCGCCGAGCGCGCCGCGTCGGCCGCGCCGATGGTCGGGCGTGACCGCGAGCTGGATCTCCTGCGCCGAACCTGGGAGGGCGTCATCGCCGAGCGGCACCCGCACCTGGTGACCGTGATCGGGCCTCCGGGGATTGGGAAGACCCGCCTAACCCGCGAGTTCGTCGGCCTGATCGAGCCGTCGGGTACGCGAGTGTTGCGAGGACGATCCCTCCCGTACGGCGAGTCCTCTGGGTACCGGGCGTTCAGTCAGCAGGTCAAGGACGTGGCGGGGATCTTCGAGGGCGATCCGCCGGCCGACGCCCGGGCGAAGCTGACGGCAGTCGTCACCGAGCTATGCGGTCCCACCGATGGCCCCGAGGTTGCGGACCACTTGGCGCTCCTGATCGGCCTCGGCGGGGACACGGTCGCCGATCGCCAACCGCTGTTCTTCTCGGCCCGCAGGTTCGTCGAGGAGTTGGCGAGCCGGCGCCAGCTCCTGATGGTGTTCGAGGACATTCACTGGGCCGACGCCAGCCAGCTTGACCTCCTGGAGTCGCTTGCCTCCCGGGTTCGCGATGTGCCCGTTATGTTTCTGGCCCTGGCCCGCCCCGAGCTCCTGGACTCCCGGCCGACCTGGGGAGCGGGCCTGTTGTCGCACACCTCGATGCAGCTGTATCCGCTGTCCTCCGACGAAGCCCTGACGCTGGCCGGGCATCTCCTGCCGATGCTGCTTTCCGGGCTGCGGGGCGCGGCAGACCGCGTAGTGATCACGGCCGAGGGCAACCCGCTGTTCATCGAGGAGCTTGTGGCATCTGTGGCCGAGCGCGTGGACGAGGCGACCGAAGAGCTCCCCACCAACGTACGGACCACCATCGCCGCCCGGCTGGACACGCTGCCCCCAGCCGCCCGGGGTGCGCTGCTCGACGCGGCGGTGATCGGCAAGGTGTTCTGGCGGGGAGCGCTCCTGGCGCTCGATGCAACGCGGTCGGCCGCCGAGCTGGAGGACGCGCTGGACATGTTGGAGACCCGCGACTTCATCCATCGGGAGTCGGGGAGCCAGATCAAGGGCGACCACGAATACGTGTTCAAACACATGCTCATCCGTGAGGTGGCGTACGCCACGCTCCCGCGTGCGGCCCGCAGGGAGCGGCACGCCGCGGCAGCTCGGTTCATCGCGTCGGCGGCCGGCGAGCGGATCGAGGAGGCCGCCGCCCTGCTCGCCCACCACTGGCGGGACGCCGGCGACGTCGACCAGGCCCTTCGGTTTCTCCAGCTTGCCGCGGAGCACGCTGCCAATGGATGGGCGAAGGGTGAGGCCGTGACCCTGTTCGGCGAGGCCCTGGAGCTCGTACCGGAGGACCAACCTGAGCTGCGCCAGGCCATCGCCATTCGACGGGCCGAGACGCAGGTGGAGCTGGGTGATCTCGTTGCCGCAGCTCCGGCCCTCGACAAGCTCCTGGAAGAGACCCAAGGCCTGGAGCGCCTGAAGGTGCTGATGGCCCTGGCCCGTACGGCGCATTGGGCGGTGGATGCCGAGGGTGCGACCCGAATATCACAGGAGGCATTCGACCTGGCGCAGTCCCTGTCCGCAGAGGAGTTCATTGGGCCGGCGCTGGCGCTACGGAGCGAGGCCGCGAGAACGGCCGGCAACATGGACGCGGCCTTTGAGCTCGGCGAGCGGGCCCTGGCGAGGTGGATCCCGGGCGCCCGTCAGATCGAACGCGCCGTGTGCGTCGAAGGGAGGGCCCACTACCGATACTTGACCGGCGAGTACGAGCGGGCCCTGGAGTACGGGGAGCAGGCCATTTCTTTTGCCGACGAGATCAAGAGCTCCGACTCGCTGCTCCGGATGGGGTCCATCAACGCGCTCATCCTGACCGGAATGGGCCGTCACGAGGAAGCCCTGCCGAGGTTCGAGGAGGTCATCGCTCGCGGACGTGAGTTCGAGCTGGTGCCGCGATGGACGGCCCGTGCGCTGAACATGTCCAGCGCGCTGTACCGCGAACTTTTCCAGCTTGACGAGGCGACCCGGCGTAACGAGGAGGCGGCGGAGCTCGGCGCAGCAGCCGGCTTCGCCAACGCGGTACTCCAATCAGGGATCGACCGGCTGTTCACCGACCTTGGCCGCGGCGAGGTGGGCAGGGCGGAGGCTCGGTGGCCCGAGCTTTGGGACCGGACTCGGAACACCAAGGGTTGGCACCAGTGGCTCATGGCTGGGCGCCTGGCCGAAGGAAAAGCGGAGATCGCCCTGGCGAAAGGGGAGCATGCCGAAGCAGCCCGGCTGGCCGAGGATGCTATCGACCAGTCACGCCAGGTCCAGCGGGCCAAGTACGAGCTGAACGCGCGCCTCGTCCTGGGGCAGGCTCTCATGGGTCTCGGCCAGCCGGATCGCGGGATCGACGAGCTGCGCGCGGCGCTCGACGGAATCCGCCGGCTCGGTCACCCGCCGACGTTGTGGCGAGCATGGTGGACGTTGGGATCGGCGCTCGCTCAGACGGGCCAGGATGATGAAGCGGCCGCGGCCGTGGCCACGGCCGCCGAGACGCTGCGCACCTTCGCCGCCACCTTGGCCCCAGAGCGGGCGGGGCCGCTCCTGGCGGCGGAGCCCACGCGAGAGATCCTCTCGGCCGCCGCCTCCGGCTAGGAGGTTTATCGGCGGCGCGCCCGTCGTAGCGCAGGTTGAGCTTTGGTCGAGCTCACGACGCCACGAGTGGTGAGGTGACGTTCGGCCCAACGGCCGATCTGCTCCAGAGCTGGTAGCAGCTCGCGACCAGCGCCGGTCAGGGTATAGGTCACCGACACCGGTGGTCCCTCCTCGACCGATCGAGCGACAAGTCCCGCCTCCGCCAGCTCGGCAAGGCGGTCGGACAGAACGGAGTCGCTGATCCCGGGGACGGCCCGAGCCAGGGCCCGGAATCCCACCGGCCCACCACGCAGCGTCCCGAGCAGCACCCCGGTCCAACGTTTGCCGAGTAGGTCGAACGCGCGCACCAGCGACGCGTCGGCGGCAACACAATTCTCAGTGCGCGTGGCGGTCGGGGCGGTGCTGCGGGTGACCATGGAACAAAGACTAGCCTCACCGATGTTGCTAGGAAAGCAGTAGCGCCTAGGACGATCGGAGCAGGCTGAGAGCATGACGAACGCCACCACACCTAAGGTTGCGGTGCTCGGAGCTGGTCACGTGGGGCCGGCTATCGCGCGACTTGCGCTGCACGCCGGCCACAGCGTCGCGATCGCCACCTCGGGCAACCCGAGCGACCTCGATTTGATCACACGGTTGCTGATTCCGGGGGCCGAACCCCGATGGGCCGCCGACGCCATTGCCAGCGCTGATGTCGTCGTACTGGCGATGCCGCTTCATCGTTTCCTGGCGATGGAAACTGATGGCCTGTCCGGAAAGCTCGTGATTGACGCAATGAACTACTGGCCGGCGACCGACGGCCGGCTTGCACACGACTTCGACGACGAGGGCATCGGCAGCAGCGAGCTGGTCGCGAAACGGCTGCCCGATGCCACGGTTGTCAAGACCCTCAACCACGTCGGCTACCACGAGCTCGAGACCTACGCCCGTCCCTCCGGCTCGGCGGATCGGCGCGCTCTCGGCCTCGCAGGCGACGATCCCGAGGCCGTAACGACGGTCAGCGCCTTCGTTGACCGGATCGGCTATGACGCCGTCCCGCTAGGATCGCTTCGCGCCGGCCGGGTGCTGCAACCCGGAGGTCCAGTGTTCGGGGTAGTGCTGCGTCGCGAGGACTTCCAGCGCGCGGTCCACAGCATCGCCCAAGAGCAGAAGGCGCTGCGTCTCGCCGAACTGCAGTACGGGAAGCGCGCCTGACATGACCGACCAGCCCGTGAACTCGCCGGCCACCGGTGGCGACGAGCCCAAGTTCCCGCTGGTGCTCGGGCTCGACACCTTCGGTGATCGCACCAACACTGCGGACGGCAAGCCGCTGTCGCACGCTCAGACGATCCGCAACGTAGTCGAGGAAGGCGTCCTGGCCGAACAGGTCGGGGTCGACTTCTTCGGCATCGGCGAGCACCACACCGACTACTTCCCGATGCCAGCCGGTGATGTCGTGCTCGCCTCTATCGCCGCGCGCACCCAAAAGATCCACCTGGGCTCCGCGGTCACTGTCCTCAGCTCAGACGACCCGGTCAGGGTGTTCCAGCGCTACTCGACCTTGAACGCCATCTCGAACGGTCGGGCCGAGGTCATCCTCGGCCGAGGGTCCAGCATCGAGTCGTTTCCCCTGTTCGGTTACGACTTGTCCGACTACGAGCGGCTGTTTGAGGAGAAGACCGCGCTCTTCGCCCAACTGCTCGAAGGAGGCCATGTCACCTGGCATGGCGCGACCAGGCCCACACTGCGCGACCAGGAAATCGTCCCGCACCTCGAGGACGGTCACCGCCTGCCCACGTGGATCGGTGTAGGCGGCAGCCCCCAGTCGGTCATTCGCGCTGCCCGCATTGGCTTCTCCCTGATGCTGGCGATCATCGGCGGGCCCCCGGCCCGGTTCGCCCCGTTTGCAGCGCTCTTCCAGCAGGCCCTCGCGAACTATGGCCGACAGCCTCTTCCTGTCGGCGTGCACGGACCCGGTCACGTCGCGGCAACAGACGAACAAGCCCGTGCAGAGTTCTGGCCTTATTGGCGCGAGCTGATCAGGCTCGTCGCCATCGAGCGCGGCTTCGCGATCCCAACCGAGGCATCCTTCGCCAACGAGACCGGGCCGCAGGGCGCGCTCTACGTCGGATCCCCAGAGACCGTGGCCCAGAAGATCGTGACCAACCTGCGCATTCTGGGTGCCACGCGCTTCGACCTGAAGTACGGCGCCGGCGGCCTGCCCCACGAGACTTTGATGACCAACATCGAGCTGTTCGGCCGCCAGGTCATCCCTCGTGTCCGTGAGCTGATGAAAGACTGACCAAGGCGTAGCGGTGGGTCTGGCGCACTCATCGTCCGCTACTGCCGCTCAGCCGAACCTGACCACGAACCCCGCTCCGCCGCTCGATCAAGGAATTCGATGGCGACACCCGGTCGTCGATCGGCCCCTGTTGCCGCACCAATTGATACATCCTCTGCTGGACGAGAACCCATCTGTGGCTCCGGCATCGACCAAGAGCAGCTTGATGACGGTCTCGGATCGTTCGTAATCGCCCTCGCCGAATCGGTGATGTCGGATCCGCCCGTGAGCGTCGACGAAGTACAGCGCAGGCCAATACCGTTCGCGAACGCATCCAGATGGTGTAGTCGTTGTCCAGCGCGATGTCGGGCAATCCTGCCAACTCCGAACTCAGAACCCGTGCCGAGAGGATCAATCCGAAATCAGGGCTCGTCCGGTAGGTAATGGCTCGTCGAGGCATCGATAGGTTTCGGCGTCGGGCATGGTCCAGTCGACGCCGAGGTCGTCTCTGGTGCAGGCGTGCCAGGCGAGGTTCGATTGCCCTCTGACAGGCAGCCCGCCAGATTCGCCTCCTTCGTCGCTCGCGAAACGTGGGCCAGCCTCCTACCGACCCCAGGCGCGAGCTCCTGCAGTCGGCGAAGCGGGCTGCCCGTCATAGTGCACAGAGGTTTTGCCTCGGTGGTGTCGTCGGCAGAACGGGTCGATGTTGTTGCCGGACGTGGGGCCGAGCGGGACTGGTTTGTGGTGATCGAGGTCGCAGCGGTCGGCGGGTACGGTGCAGGTGGGGAAGCGGCAGGTTCCGGCTCGTATTTTGATCGCTTGCGCTAGACGTGCCGAGGGGTAGCGGCCGAGTTCGGTGGTGTCTAGGAGTCGGCCGCGGTTGTCGGTGAG
The DNA here is from genome assembly GCA_046727055.1 of Actinomycetota bacterium. Taxonomy (GTDB): domain Bacteria; phylum Actinomycetota; class Actinomycetes; order Propionibacteriales; family Propionibacteriaceae; genus Microlunatus. The sequence goes on from JBKPBV010000169.1 coordinate 26,001, forward strand.
TAGTCGGGTGAACAGCACCTGGTCGCGGCGGTCGGGGTTGAGGGCGTCGGCGATGAGTTGTTGGAGTTCTTCTCCGGGGATGAATCCGGATCGGTTGGCGAGTTCGCCTGGCGTGTCGTTGAGACCGAGCAGGCTGGCCAGCGACACCACGACCCCGATGCGGAGTTTCTGGGGCCGTCGTACCGGCTTGGCTGCTGCACTCGGGTGGTGTGTGGCCGGGTCGATCGGTTCGCCGATGGGGTCGCCGTCGGGGTTGATGGGTTGCAGCTGGGTGCCGAGCAGTTCGCCGGTGTCGAGGTCGATGTTCTGAAGCGTCCCGGCTTTTGTGCCGCTCTCATACTGGCTGCACCTCGGGGTTGAGGGCAGCGTAGTGGGCTTGTTCGAACTCGACCGGCGGGAGGTAGC
>JBKPBV010000170.1:0-8589 GCA_046727055.1 Actinomycetota bacterium
TAGTCCAGACGCTGGCGTTGAGGCCATAGTCGGAGTCGTTGGCCCGCGCCACTGCCTCATCCTCGTCGGCGACCGGATAGACGCTGACGACGGGGCCGAACGTCTCCTCGGCGCAGCACTCCATCTCCGGCGTGACGCCGGTCAGGATAGTCGGCTCGTAGAACAGCTCACCGAGGTCTTCGCGCTGCCGGCCGCCGGTCAGCGCCGTGGCGCCCTTGGCCCGGGCGTCTTCGACGTGCGCGCTGACCCGCTCAAGCTGGTCATGGTTGATCAAACTCCCCATGTCGTGCTCGAAATCCAGCGCGTTGCCGAGCCGGATCGCCTGGGTCCGCGCGACCAAGGCCCGGATGAACGGCTCGAAGATTGGTTCCACAACGTAGATGCGTTCGATTGCCAAGCACGTCTGGCCAGCGTTGAAAAAGGACGCCCGCACCGCGCCTTCGGCCGCGGCCTCGACGTCTGCGTCATCCAAGATCACCATCGGATTCTTACCACCGAGCTCCAGCGAACAGCCAATCAGCCGGTTGGCACACTGAGCGGCCACCGTACGTCCGGTGGCGGTCGACCCGGTGAAGCACACATAGTCGCTGACATTGATCAACTCACGTCCCACCACTGTGCCGCGTCCGTGCACTACCTGCCAGACGTCGGGAGGCAGGCCGGTCCTGCGCAAGAGTTCTACCGCTGCCAGTGCGACCAGCGGAGTCTGGTGATCGGGCTTGAGCATGATCGCATTACCGGCGACCAGAGCCGCCAGCCCGTCGCACATCGACATGGTCAGTGGATAGTTCCACGGCCCGATGACGCCGATGAGACCCTTCGGAACGTAATGCCGGTCGACCCGGGTCAGCAGAGGCAGGATCCCGATGCCGCGCTCTGAGTGCAGATGGCGGCGTGCGGTTCGTCCGTAGTAACGAGCAGTGAGCGCAAGATGGAGCACTTCTTGGGCGGCACTCAGCCGGTCTTTGCCGTCCGACTGCAGCAGGTCGATGAAGTAGTCGCGCTGATCCAAGAGATGATCATGAAAGTCGAGCAGCAGCCGAGCCCGCTCGGCAATCGGTCGAGCGGCCCATTCTGACTGTGCTCGATGCGCGAGCTGGGCACCGACCTCGACATCGGCGGCCGTGGAGGTCGGTAGCTCGCCGATCGCCTGACCGGTGATCGGGGAGCGTAGCTCCATGGCTGGCCCAGTCGCCGTGAGCAGCCCTCGCAGCCGCAGCAGATCTGATGAGGGAACAACCGCTACGTCGGTCATGGGGCCCAGAGTAGTGGCGACCCTGTTCCCGGCGTGGGCATCGCGCGAGCGAACACACAGAAGGTGCTGATGGCACGATTCGGCTATGGACAGTGACGTCATCGTGGTGGGGGCCGGACTTTCTGGGCTCGTCGTTGCCCACGAGCTCTCAGCGGCCGATCGGTCGGTGATCATGCTCGACGCCGAGCCACTCGGCTCGGTCGGTGGCCAGGCGTACTGGTCGCTGGGCGGCCTGTTCATGGTGAATTCGCCGGAGCAGCGGCGCCTGCGAATCCACGACTCTGAAGAGTTGGCGCTGGCTGACTGGCTGGGTAGCGCCGCCTTCGACCGCCCCGAGGACTACTGGCCGAGACGCTGGGCCGGGGCGTTCGTACATTTCGCAGCCGGTGAGCTGCGCAGCTGGCTGCATGAGATGGGCGTCCGCTGGTTCCCGCTCGTACAGTGGGCCGAACGTGGCGGCTACGCCATTCCCGGTCACGGGAACTCCGTCCCGCGTTTCCACATCATCTGGGGCACCGGCCCTGCGTTGGTTGAGCCCTTCGCCAAAGACGTCATGCATTCGCGCCGCGTTCGGATCCGGCCGCGACACCAAGTCACGTCGCTGAGCGCCGATGGTTCCGGTGTACGCGTGTCTGGGCAGGTTCTGGAGCTTACCGATCTGCCGCGTGGCGTCCAGACATCGCGAACCGCGATCGGTGAGTTCACTTTCTCGGCTCAGGCCGTCGTCGTGGCCAGCGGCGGGATCGGCGGGAACTTCGAGCTGATCAAGCAGAACTGGCCCGTGGGGTGGAGCCCACCGCCGCAACGCATGATCGCCGGCGTGCCGGACTACGTCGACGGGTCGATGCTGAAGATCACTGAGGCGGCGGGGGGTCGGGTGATCAACCCTGATCGCATGTGGCACTACCCAGAGGGAATCGTCAACCACTCCCCCGTCTGGAGCCACCACGGCATCCGGATCCTGGCCGGGCCATCGTCGCTGTGGCTGGATGCGCGGGGGCAACGCTTTCCGGTGCCGCTGTTTCCGGGCTTTGATGCGCTTGGTGCGCTGCGGTATGTGGTCAGCAGCGGCTACGACTACTCCTGGTTCGTGCTGGATCAGGCGACGCTGGCAGCCGAGATCGCGCTCTCAGGATCGGAGCAGAATGCCGACCTGACCGGGAAGAATCTGCGATTGCTGGCTGGTCGGGTAAGGGGCGGACCGACACCGGAGGTGCGCACTTTCCAGGAGGTGGGGGTGGATTTCGTCTCGGCTGGATCGGTACTGGAGCTGGCAGCTCAGATGAATCAACTGGTCGGTGAGCATCTGGTTGACGGCGATGCGCTACTGCAGGTGATCGAGGCACGCGATCTCCAGGTACGCAGCGGGTTAGGGAAAGATCCTCAGGTGGTAGCCACAGCAGCTGCCCGACGGTTTGTCGGTGACCGGCTGCTGCGCGTGGTTTCGCCGCACGAGCTGCTCGATCCGAAGGCCCCTGGGATTGGGCAGGCCGGAACAGGAGGTCCGCTGGTGGCAATCCGGCTGCACATACTGACACGTAAGACCCTCGGAGGCCTGGAAACTGATCTCGAGGGCCGGGTGCTGCGCCCCGACGGCTCGGCCTTGCCGGGCGTGTACGCGGTGGGTGAGGCGGCCGGCTTCGGTGGCGGAGGCGTCCACGGTTACCGCGCGTTGGAAGGTACCTTCCTAGGCGGTTGCCTGTTCACAGGCCGCACCGCCGGACGTGCCCTCGCTGCCAGCCTTTGATCTGGCTAGCCCACTATCTCGCTGAAAGCTGCAGGCGGGCACCGGCCTGGGTTGGCGATTCGGCCAGACCGGTGCCCTGCAGCTTCCGATCAGCACTGACCAATGGCACCCTCAGCTCGGCCGATGCTGCAGCCCAGCTGGCCTCGTAGAAGGTGAGGTTGTGCTGATACCCCAGGGTCGCGGCGCGCCGCAGCCAGGCCGGCGAGCTAATTAGTGGCGGCCCCACGATGGCCAGCAGGTCATCAAGCTGATCGGCGACGTCCACAGGATCCCAGTTCAAGGCACGCAGCAGAACGTTGCCGATCTCATGAATTGCGAGGGCAATCATGTGTGCATCAAGGTCGCCGTTGACATGGGCCGAGCGCAGCGTTCGTGCCTCGTCCAACTCCTCCTCGCCTTCAGCGTGGAACCACTTGATCAGGACCGATGTGTCGATCAGCAGCCGGCTCACCGGCGGGAGTCGCGGTCATCACGTACGAGGTCCGCTGCCTCGAAGGAGCCTGCCGCTCGGAACCGCTGCTCCGAGCGCGCAATCGCAGCCTGGACTGTTGCAGAATCCCGCCTAGCCAGCTCTCGGACGGCCGCAAGAGCTAAGAGCGCACTACGGGTGGTGTGGCGCCGCGCGGCTTCCGCATCGATTGCCCTTAGCAGCTCTTCCTTGAGCGAAACCATCACCTTAGGCATACCAGCAGTAATAGCCCCTCTTATTGCCGCGGGCGTCACTAAGGGAGTGCTCAGGGGTCGCGACGATTCAGCGCGGCCTCGTGGTGGCGTACCACTTCGGCAACCACGAAGTTCAGGAACTTCTCGGCGAACTCTGGATCGAGCCGGGCATCTTCGGCGAGCGCCCGCAACCGCGCAATCTGCTGGGCTTCCCGTGCCGGATCCGCGGGCGGCAGGCCATACGCGGCTTTCAGCTCACCGACCTGCTGGGTGACCTTGAAGCGCTCGGCGAGGAGATGTACGAGGGCCGCATCCATGTTGTCGATGCTCATCCGAAGCCGCAGCAACTCATCTGCCACCGAGTCACTCATGGCGCTCAGCCTAGCCAGAGCTGGTTAGTTGATCTTCACAGACGTGGGAAACTAATTCACTTGTCGATGACCCTAGACCCCGTTTCACCGCGCTCAAGGATCTGGGCCATCATGCTGCGGAAGTGCTCGCTGTCATGCGGCGAAAGGGGCGCGAGGAGACGGCTGAGTTCAGCGTTCACCTCGGCGTGGAAAGCTGCCGCTGCCCGCCGGCCGGTCTCGGTCGGTGTCACACGTAGGGCGCGCCGATCACCTGGCACCGGTGATCGCTGAACGAGCCCCCGTCGCTCGGCCCTGTCTGCCAGGCCGGTGAGTGCGGCCTTCTCCACCTCAAAGCAGCGTGCCAGGTCGGTCAGTCCCCTGGGGCGGTCGGCCAAAGTGCACACCAGCCTGGCCTGCAAAGGAGTCAGGTCATGGCGTTCGGCGACACGGGCGTAGATGCCCTGCACTAGGCAGGAGAGCTGGAATAGACCGGCGGCGGCGGTCTGAGTGTCGAGCCCCCCGGTGTCCTGAGCGGCATCGCGGCGCAGTCCGGCAGCCTCCGTCAGGGCTGCGGTCGCTTGCGCGCTGTCGGCCATAACAGTACAGTACATGGTAAAGATAGTTAATAGCACGTACAGTATGTGCCATTAACAGCGCCTTTTCAGCTGCTTCGTTAGCCCAAGGAGGAAGCCCGTATGGCCGCTGATGGACCCGTGGTAGTTGTTGGTGGCACTGGAATGCTCGGCGGCCAGGTGGTCACGGCTTTGCTCTCACGCGGCAAACAGGTACGCGCACTGGTGCGGCCTAGATCGCAGCGGGCAGGCATAGAACGGCCAGGCGTGGAAATCGCGCTAGGCGACATGATGGACGCGGAGTCGCTGCTGCGCGTAATGGATGGTGCTGATGCGGTCGTCACCACGGCGGCTGGCTACACCCGGCACAGTAAGGGTGACACACCTGAGATTGACACCACCGGCAACCGTAATCTCGCCGACGCGGCGAGTCGGGCCGGCGTTCGCAGGTTCGTCTTGACCAGCATCTTGACCTGTGACCAGACCCCACAGGTCCCGCACTTCTGGCACAAGAAGCTCGCCGAGGACCGACTTGAAGAGCTGGGCGTCCCGTTCGTATCGCTGAGGCCCGGAGCTTTTCTCGACCAGATCACGCGGATGGGCGGTGACCCATTCGCCAAGCAGCGGCTGATGTGGTTCGGCTCCTCGACGATTCCGCTTACATTTGTGCTCACCTCGGACCTGGCTGGTTACCTGGCCGATGCGGTCGACGCGCCAGGTGTGGACGGGCAGTGCATCGACATTGGCTGGGATCGCCCCGTGAGCGTTGAGGAAATCGCCTTGATCTCCGGGCAGCTGCTCGGCCAGCAGATCCGGGTGCGCACTATACCTGCGGGCCTGATCAACACTGCTGCGACAGTGGTGGGTATGTTCAGCCCGATGGCGAGGGACCTTGGCGCGATGATGCGGTGGCTCCAGACGGGCCGCTACGTCGCTGATCCGGCTCGCCAGCGTGAGGTGTTTGGCGAGGTTCCTACTGCGGAGGACGCTATCTCCAGGCTCGTCCGCAGCCTCGGTCACAAAGTCAACGCCTAGCCCAGCGCCAGCCTGAGTTAGCCGACTACTATCTCGACCCGCTGGAACTCCTTGATTTCGGTGTAGCCAGTGGTCGCCATCGCCTTGCGAAGAGCGCCAACAAGGTTCATGGTGCCATCGGGGACCGTCGATGGGCCGAGCAGGATTTGCTCTAGGCTGCCGACGGTTGAGAACTTAGCTCTCTCGCCGCGCGGCAGCTTCTCGTGCCAGGCCTCAGGTCCCCAGTGGTAACCGCGACCGGGCGCTTCCACGGCCCGGGCAAGCGGGGAGCCGACCATCACAGCATCGGCGCCACAGGCGATTGCCTTAGCGACATCACCGGAGCGTACGACTGAACCGTCGGCGATCACCTGTACGTAGCGGCCACCGGACTCGTCGAGATAGTCGCGCCGTGCCGCCGCCACATCGGAGACCGCCGAAGCCATCGGTACCGCAACGCCGAGCACCGAACGGCTGGTGTATGCGGCTCCGCCGCCGAACCCGACCAGCACACCAGCCGCGCCGGTACGCATCAGGTGCAGGGCGGCCTGGTAGGTGGCGCAGCCGCCCACAATCACTGGCACGTCTAGCTCGTAGATGAACTTCTTCAGGTTGAGTGGCTCGAGAACCGAGGAGACATGCTCGGCGGACACCGTCGTACCCCGGATGACAAAGAAGTCGACGCCCGAATCGACGACCGCCTGCGCGTACGCCTTGGTGTTCTGCGGCGAGAGCGCACCGGCGGTCGGCACTCCCGCTTCCCGAATCTGGGCGACCCGCTTACCGATTAGCTCGGACTTGATCGGCTCAGCGTAGATCTGCTGCATCCGTCGAGTCGCCTTTACGGCATCCTCACAACTGATGATCTCTTCCAGCAGCGGCTGCGGATCATCGTAGCGAGTCCATATTCCCTCAAGGTTGAGCACACCCAGCCCGCCCAGCTGGCCAATCCGAATAGCCGTGGCGGGCGAAACCACCGAGTCCATTGGCGCGGCGAGCAGCGGAAAGTCGAAGGTATATGCGTCGATCCGCCACTGCAGCGAGACCTCCTCCTCCCCGCGGGTCCGCCGCGACGGGACGATGGTGATGTCGTCAAAGGCGAACGCCTGCTGGGCGCGCTTGCTACGGCCGACGTCAAACATGGTCTACTCCCTTGGGGACGGCGTCCGCACTAGTCCATCAGCCTGAATAGTTGGGCGCCTCGACGGTCATCTGGATGTCGTGAGGATGGGACTCGCGCAGACCCGCGGAGGTGATCCTGACGAACGAGCCGCGCTCTTGCAGCTCTGGAATTGTCGAGGCTCCGGTGTAGAACATGGCCTGGCGCAAGCCACCGATGAGCTGATAAGCAACTGCGCTCAAAGGGCCGCGGTATGCAACATGACCTTCGATGCCCTCCGCGATCAGCAGCGAATCCGCTGTGATGTCACCTTGGAAGTAGCGGTCCTTGGAGTAAGACGAGCCGCTGCGGCCACGGGACGCCATCGCACCGAGTGATCCCATGCCGCGATAGGCCTTGTACTGCTTGCCATTCATGAAGATCAGCTCGCCCGGACTCTCCTCGCAGCCCGCCAGCAGCGAGCCGAGCATCACCGTGTCGGCGCCCGCCACGAGTGCCTTCGCGATGTCGCCGGAGTACTGCAGGCCACCGTCCCCGACCAGCGGTACGCCGGCGGGACGGCAGGCCCGCGCCGCATTGTGGATCGCAGTCACCTGAGGAACCCCGACCCCGGCCACCACACGCGTGGTGCAGATGGAGCCTGGGCCTACGCCGACCTTGACCCCGTCGGCTCCGGCATCGACCAGGGCCTTGGCGCCCGCGTAAGTCGCCACGTTCCCGCCGATGATGTCGACTTTGGCGGCAGCGGTGTCGGCCTTCAGCCGGCGCACCATCTCCAGCACGCCCTGGGAGTGGCCGTGCGCAGTATCCACCACGATCAAGTCGACGCCCTCCTCGATTAGCGCCATTGCTCGCTTCCAGGCGTCACCGAAGAACCCCACGGCTGCGCCGACCCGAAGCCGGCCTTGATCATCTTTCGAGGCGTCCGGGTACATTCCGGACTTGACGAAGTCCTTGAGAGTGATCAAGCCTTTGAGCCGCCCTTGATCATCGACCAGCGGCAGCTTCTCAATCTTGTTCTGGGCGAGCAGCCGCATCGCGTCGTCGCGGCTGATTCCCACTGGGCCGGTGATCAACGGCATCGGGGTCATCACCTCACCGACCGGCCGCGTCGGGTCGCTCTCGAAACGCATGTCCCGGTTGGTGATGATGCCCAGTAGCCGGAGCTCACGATCCACTACGGGCACGCCGGAGATGTGGAAGCGCCCGCACATCGCATCCGCCTCCCCGATGGTGGCATTCGGCGAGATCGTGATCGGCTCTTCGATCATGCCCGCCTCGGAGCGTTTCACCACATCCACCTGGTGGGCCTGATCCTCGATAGACAGGTTCCGGTGAATGATGCCGAGGCCACCTTGCCGGGCGATGGCGACCGCCATCCGCGCCTCGGTCACGGTGTCCATCGGCGAGGAGATCAGCGGCACCTTGATCGTGATGCGTTTGGAAACCCGGGAGGCGGTGCTCACCTCGGACGGGACGATGTCGCTCTCCGCCGGCTGGAGCAACACGTCGTCGAAGGTCAGTCCGAGCGTCTCGAACTCATGCGGCACACCAACTGGACTGAGATCACCGGAGGGGGGCAACACGGCAAGCCTTTCAACTGATGAAGTAGAGGCTCATGCTAGTCGAGTCCACGAGTTGGGAACTTCAGCGACCAACGCCGTATCCCGTCCTCCGAGTTAGGCGCAGGCGCTGACCAGCCCAGCTGGATATCGCCGATGTCAACGACGTTCCCGCTGGGTGTTGGACTGATTGGTGTTGGCGGCAAAGCCGGGTCGCTAGCGTGCTGCCTGCGATGTGCCATGGCTCTAGTTCCCGCTGGCCCCTTTGGGGTGCTTGGTTTCCGACATGCCGGGCGCGTCGTGGGG